>WGFS01000015.1 GCA_015492115.1 Aquificaceae bacterium | reverse complement strand
TAGCTGTCTCCCAGAGGACTACCTTGACCACCCTGACCTCTCCCAGGAGCCTTGCATCTTTAAGTCTCTCGGTTAGAAAGTCGTAGAAGAACCTGGCGAGGGCTTCTGCGGTTGGACAGAAATCAACGGGGAATATCTTCAGGGCACCGAACTTCTTGGCAACCTCCTTTAGCTCAGGATACATGGGGTCGTTTGTATCTATTATGAAGCTGTGGTCTATGGTGTCTATAAGTTCCCTAAGGGCGTTCTTTATGTGGTAGAAGTCCATGACCATGTCCTGTTCGCTGAGGGCGTCAGAGCCCACCGTAACCTCAAGGACATAGCTGTGCCCGTGAAGGTTCACGCACTTGTTCTGGGGAACCTCATCTCTCGTGAACTCCGCACCCCTACCGTAGGTAAGGTTCTGCTTCCAGACCCTGTGTCCCGCCTCAAACCTGAAGGTCTTTGATATCTCCCACCTCACCAGACCACCACCTTCTGGGCGTTCTCTATGAGCTCAGCTATATCGTCGTAGCTCTTCATTACATCTTCAGGAACCTTCAGCCCCCGGGCGAGGGCATCCTCCCTGCACACGTACCAGCCCTTGCGCGTAGGCCACCTGAGGACACCGTCCTGTATAAGGATTACAATGTCATCGTCGGAGAGAAGTTCGGAGGAGAAGTCCCCGAGCTTTCTCACGAGCCAGAGGGTGTTCACCATACGTAAACCACCTCCGCAGAGCTTATCAGCTCACTTATCTCCTCAGCGGACTTTACCTGAACCTCACGGACGAAGTCCGTCTCTTTAAGACCCCTCTCCTGAATGGAGGCGTCCTCCACCACGAGCTCTATGTTCACGTACTCAAGGGTCTCGTAGAACTTCTCAAAGCTCTCCACTCCGAGCTCTTCCGGTTTCCACCTCGTCAGCGTATAGACCCCGTCCCTTATGAAGACAAAGGTCAGCTCGTGGTTCATGCCAACAGCTATGGCTATCCTGAAGGCTTCGTGGGCTTTCCAGGAGAAGGGGTCACCTTTAAGTATGAACACCGTTTTCATCTCATCACCTTCAGTTAAAGACTATAACCTTATCGTACTCTCCCATCATGCGCGAGAGGTTGTAGGTTGAACTGCTCTCAGCCCAGCTCGGGAGCTTGTCCACACCCCTCTGGTGGGCGGAGTGGGCACAGAAGTAAACCTTGACTCCCATCTCTGAGAACTGCCCAGCGTCCGGTCTTATGAGATAGTAAGAGCCGTTGCCAGAAAGGAAGAGTGATACCTCGTGACCTCTTTCCCTTAGCTTCTTAACTATGTTGGTTATGGTGCTGTAATCCTTTGCAAAGGGAACGCTGGTGATGACTATAAGGACTCTCATTTTCTCTTTCTTACGATTATCTCCCAGAGGTTGTCCCCGATCTTGTTCACAGCGAGAACCTCCTGTCCTTCTTCCCTCATGCTCTTGGGGACGTTCTCCGCTGAGGGTTCGTAGTCAATGAGCACCCTCAGAACCTCGCCCTCACCCATCTGCTCAAGAACGAGCTTGCTCTTCACAAAGGTGAAGGGACAGACCTCTCCTCTTATGTCAAGCTCCCTGTCAGCCTTTATCTCCTGCATGGTAGATAAATAATATAATTCATTTTGGAATTATTGATATGGCATATAATAGAGACGCCATGGCTCTGGTGAGTAAGGAAGACATAGTAGCGAGGAGCGTGAGCATAGAGGTGGTAGGTGAGATAGAGCGCTGTCACAGGGCTGAGGATGCAAAGTTCTACTGCCTGAAAGTGAAAATACACTTTGACAACGGAGAGGTAAGAGAGCACCTACTCAAGTCCCACAACGAGCCCAAGGGTCTTGAAAACTTCCTTGCAAACAAGAAGGGCATAAGGGACAGGCTTGAAAAGAGCTTTGTTCTACTGAAGAATGGAGAGATAAAGGTCTTTTACGAAAGGGAAGAGGAAACCGCCAAGGCTGAGTGAATATCCTTCTCTATCTGCTCCTTGAGCTCCTCAAGGCTGGAGAACTTTTTCTCCTCTCTCAAGAACTTCAGGAACTCTACCTTTATCTTTTTACCTCTCAGGTCTGCTGAGAAGTTGGGTATGTGAACCTCAAGAACCTTCCTCTTGCCGTCAAAGGTAGGTCTGTAGCCGAAGTTGGCAACAGCGGGAAGGGAATCGTCCACCAGAACCGCGTAAACACCTTCCTTAAGACAGAGGTCTTCCGTATCCTTCAGGTTTGCTGTCGGGAAGCCCAGCTTTGAGCCTCTTCCGTCACCCTTCACAACCTTCCTCCTTATCCAGTATCTCCTCCCCAGGTAGGTCTGGGCTTCATCAAGTCTTCCTTCCGATAAAAGACGTCTGACGAGGGTGCTACTGACTATGTGCTCATCTATCTTGAAAGGTCTTGCAAGCTCTACCTCAAAGCGGAGCCTCTCCCCCATCTCCCTTGCGAGCTCAATCTCTCCTTCCCTCCTGTATCCGAACCTCCAGTCGTAACCCACGAGAAGGTATCTGCAACTTAGCCGTCTGTGTATGACCTCCTCAAGGAACTCCTTCGCGCTCATCTGGGAAAACTCCCTGTCAAACCTTATGAAGCAGAGGTAGTCTATTCCTTCCCTCTCAAGGAGCTCTATCTTCTCCTCCGCGTTGGAAAGTTCGCAGAGAAAGAGCCTTGGCGCAAGAACCTTGAGCGGATGGGGGCAGAAGGTCACCACCATAGTCCTGAGCCCCCTCTCCTTTGCCCTCCTCTTGAGTGTCCTGACAAGGTACCTGTGCCCGAGATGAAAGCCGTCAAAGTTTCCCACTATAAGGGCGGTCTCCTCCTCCACGCGTTCCAGCGGATCTACCCTTACAGGGCATCTTTTATCGGAGAGTTTGAGAAAGAAAGGTTTCATCCCTTACCCGGGAGGCCAGCCCATCGCCCTTCCGCCTATCAGGTGGAGGTGGAGATGGAATACGCTCTGCCCTGCATCCTTGCCCACGTTGAAGACGAGCCTGTAACCTCCGTTCAACTCCTCGTCGGGGGCAATCCCAAGCTCCTGGGCGATCCTCTTTGCAACGGTGAGCATGTGTCCCACGAGACACTCGTCCTCTGGCTCAAGGTGCTGTATCCCGAATATATGTTTCTTAGGGACAATGAGTACGTGAACCGGGGCAACGGGATTTATGTCGTGGAAGGCATAGACCTGCTCGTCCTCATAGACCTTCTTGGAAGGTATCTCTCCCCTTACTATCTTGCAGAATATACAGTCCTCCATGGTAGTCTATTTTACCACCTCTACCTCTTTAGCGGGAACTGACTCAGGCATTAGACTATCTTCCCAAACTCCTCAAACCTGAACCTATAAGCTCTGGGGAGGAGCTCCTTTTCAGGGTCCTTGTAACCAATGGCTATGACCATTACAGGTATCCTACCCTTCCCTATGTTCAAGAATCTCTTGAGCTTCGCCTCGTCGTACCCTTCCATGGGGTGGGTCTCAAGTCCAAAGAACCTCGCTATTATCATCACACTCATGGCAAACATAGCGGAGTCCCTTATCGCCTTCCTCTTCCTGCGTTCCGGGCTCTTCCAGCCAGCAAGGATCGTCTCTCTGAGAGCCTTCCTCTCCTTCTCCTTTATGTATCCCAGCTCAACCCAGCTGTCCAGAACTCTGTCAACGTGCTCTTCAGCAGCGTTTGTGTTCGCTATCACAACTATGTTCGCGCTCGCATGCTCAACCTTCTCCTGGTTGTAGCATATCTCCCTGAGCCTCTTCTTCTTGTCTTTGCTCTTTACCACAATAACCTCCCAGGGTTGAAGGTTGTACCCGGAGGGTGTGAGGGCAGACAGGTTGAGGATCTCCTTGAGTACTTCTTCGGGAACGTCCCTGTTGGGGTCAAAGAAGGTTATAGACCTCCTCTCTTTTATGTACCTTAAACACTCCTCCCTTCTCTCCTTCTCGCTCACCTCCTCCACACCTTCCAGAACTCCCGTGATGACCTCCCTTACGCTCGCGGTAGCCCTTCCGGTTAGCTCCTGAAGTGTCTTTACAACACCCTCAAGTCTTCCTCCCATCTCCTTCCTCGTGTCCTGGATGCCTTCAAGTATCCCTTCGGTGATCTCCTTTACCTTCTCCTTGGAGGGCTGTACTTCCTTGAGGGTCTTGTCCGTTATCTCCTTTATGGTCTGAGCAGTAGCTTTCTGAATGTCCTTGCTCTTCTCAAAGAAGAGCTTGAAGAGCTCTCTGGCTTCCTCCCTCAGTCCCTTTTCCTTCTTCTCTTCACTCATAACTATCCCTCCTTTACATTTAATAATAACTTCATGGGAAAAATATTGACCGACGAAGCTTTAAAAAACAAGATCAGAGTTTTCAAAGATAGAAGGGAAGCGGGCATAAGGCTGGGGAACTTCCTGAGGGAGAGGAAATATAAAGAACCTGTCGTACTGCCCGTACCCTCAGGAAGTTCCCCAGCCTTATGCCCGCTTCCCTTCTATC
>WGFS01000014.1 GCA_015492115.1 Aquificaceae bacterium | reverse complement strand
CTACCGGTCAAACTACCTACGAAGGTGCCGGGACGTTCAAACACGAGACACCTTCTTCTTCCCCGAGTGCAGGCGCAGGTGCAGGTGTAAGCCCGGACGTGAATTTGATAAAGAACGGATCTACAGAACAGGTCGCTAAACATTTAGGAGAGCTGGCGAGGAAGCCGGGGTTGAGCAGGAATGAGGTAAGGGTGGACGGATACAGTAATTGTTCTTCGCAAGCTCTATAGGCTACTTCACCGTGTTCATAACCACATCCCTCTTACATAGCTCAGGGAAAAGTCCTTGAGTGAATGGAATTGGATAGATTCTCTACAGAATCAGAATATATTATAGAGTAGGAGAAAATGAAATGGTAGTAAAAGATGGAGCTGTAGTAAAGGTTCTTCCAAAGGGTCAGATAACTCTTCCCAAGAAGATCAGGGAAGAACTGGGTATAGAGGAAGGGGATGTTCTGATACTTGAGAAGAAGGGGGGTGGAATAGAACTGAAAAAGGCTAAGACCATCAAGGATTTCTACGGGTTCCTGAGGGGAAGAAGAGGGGTAAACAGAAGGGATATAGACAAGGCTGTTGAGGAGGCTATAAGAGAACGTGAAAAAGGTAGTGGTTGATACAAGTGTATTCATCCGTCTATTCACTGTGGATGATGAAAGTAAGTTCACGAAAGCAAAGGAACTCGTTGAACAGGCGATAAGGGGAGAGGTGGAGATCTTTGTCCCTTTTATAGTGACCGCAGAGATAGTCTGGGTTCTGGAGAAGATTTACCGTGTGAGCAAGGAAGAAATATCTGAAATAGTGGAGTCTCTTATAAACACTCCCGGTATGAATGTTGAGCTCTCTGGTGTTGTGAGATCGGCTCTCGGGCTTTACAGGGAAAAGAATATAAAGTTCGCCGATGCGGTAATATCTTCCTGGACACTCCATAATGGAGCGGATGAGCTTATAACCTTTGACGAAACAGATTTCAAGAAGGTTGACAACCTGAGGGTCAGGATTCTGTGAACTGTCTCGGCTTGATCCTGTAAATACAGTGCGTGGTTATTCCCTCTGATATTATAATGGTGCTCACGTACTGAGTCTGCCATGCTTGCCAAGAGGATAATTCCCTGCTTAGACGTGGACAAGGGAAGGGTAGTTAAGGGTGTAAAGTTCCTGAACCTCCGGGATGCGGGAGACCCCGTGGAGGTGGCAAAGAGATACGAGCAGGAAGGTGCTGACGAGCTCGTCTTCCTTGACATAACCGCCTCAGCTGAGGAGAGGAAGATAATGATTGAGGTCGTCCGGAAGGTTGCGGAAACGGTCTTCATGCCCTTTACGGTAGGCGGTGGGATAAGGAATGTGGAGGACATGAGGAAGCTCCTTGAAGCGGGGGCTGACAAGGTCTCGGTTAACACCTCCGCGGTAAAGAACCCCTCTGTAGTCCGTGAGGGTGCCAAGCTCTTCGGTTCCCAGTGCATAGTGGTTGCGATAGACGCAAAGAGGAAGGGAGAAAGCTGGGAAGTTTACATAAACGGTGGCAGGACTCCAACGGGTATGGACGCGGTGGAGTGGGCAAAGAAGGTTGAGAGCCTCGGTGCAGGGGAGATACTCCTGACCTCCATGGACAGGGACGGGACTAAGGCGGGTTACGATGTGGAACTCTGCAGGTCTGTCACAGATGCGGTGAACATACCCGTGATAGCGAGCGGTGGTGCGGGGAGCAGGGAGCACTTCTACGAGGTATTCGTTGAAGGTGGTGTGGATGCAGCTCTTGCAGCTTCTCTCTTCCACTTCAGAGAGCTCAGCATACCCGAGCTGAAGGAGTATCTTAAAGATAAAGGGGTTGTCGTCAGGATCGTTTAGAGCTTCTCTCCTTCCTGAACTCCTCCTTCAATATCTTCAGCTTCCCATTCTCCTTTATTATGTACAGCCTCTTGAAGCCTCTGTCCGCGTAGGTATCAGACCTGTAAACCTGAACGAACTCGGCGACGTAGTACTCAATGTCCTCGGAGAGCCCCCTCCTGAAGGCGAGTACAGTCAGGTCTTTTATGTCCACATCTATCTTCTTCTTGCTGAGTATAACCCTTCTCTTGTACCTCTCCCAGGACTTGTATCCTCCCCTCTTCCACGTGAACCTGTCCGAGTAGAGGGAGAGATAGGTGTCAACGTCTCTATCTTCCCAGCTCTTCACCCACGTTTGTAAGAAGCCGAGCACATCGTCAACCTCTATGTCCGTGGGTATCTCCTTGTATATGGCTATGAGGGTGTTGTTCCTGGCGATCCTCTTGACTATACTTTTCAGGTCGTTGTTGTCCGCAACCACGCATCCCCTCGTGCTGAAAGGTATGTCGTTCCTGTTCTTCTTATCGCTTCCGTGGAGCCATATACCGCCTCCCCCCTTGCCGAGGAGCCTGTCAACCGGGTTCGGGTAGTTGAGAACTACCGCTATACCACCGTACATCTTGGGGAGCTTTCTGGAAGGAATGAACTTGGTGAAGTAGTAAATTCCCTCCGGGGTTCTCCTGTCCCCCTCAACCCACTTGTCCTCCCAGTCCTGACCGGTCGTCACAGGATAGAGGTTCTCAAGGGTCTTTCCCTTGTATATTAGCAGGTACTGGGACATCTTCTCAACGAGGAAGACGTACTTGTCGTCCGGATTTTCCACTATCACGGGGGGAGGTATGCTGAACCTGCTCCAGATTATGTCTGTCATCTTCTGGCGGAAGACCTCCGGGTTCTTCACCTTCCTTATCAGCTCGTTGAACCTGAAGTAGGAGGGGTTGTAGTCGGACTTAAGCTCTATTGACTTAAGATAGTTCTCTATGGCTTCCTCCATGTTCCCCCTTCTTTCAGCTATGAGACCCTTTGCGAAGAACTTTATGTACTCCGGAGGTTCCTCCTTTATGTCCTCCGCCAGGCTCTTGATCAGGTAAAGGTCGTAGTCGGTGGCATGCCCCTCAACGAACCGCTTGAAGGATGCGAGCAGTTTTCCCCTTTCAAGGTCTTCAGGATGCCCTCCAAAGGACAAGGTTACAAGGAAAAGGATGAGGAAGAACCACCTCATGTCGGTGATTGATTTTACAACAGGAGACTATAATTAATCCAAATGAATAGAGAGGGTTTGATATCCAGGTTCCCCATCGCCCTCTACCAGGCAAAGGCAAAGATAGAAGGCGGGAGGGTGGTGTTCAAAGAGATAAGCTTTCTGAACTCCTGGATAGAGAAGATAACGGGCTGGAAGCTTGAGGAGATAAAGAATGACCCCAACTGGTGGTTTAGAAACGTCCACCCCGAGGACAGGGAGAGGGTTTACTTTGAGTGCAGGGAGCTCGCGGAGGGAAAGGATCTCATAAGCCGAATTTACAGGTTCAGGAGAAAGGACGGGAACTACATATACCTCAGAGATGCGGTAAGCTTCGTGGACGTTCTCGGGGAGAGTGAGATAGAGGTCGCCGGTGTCATTGAGGACGTCTCCAGGGACATGGAGTACTACGAGGTCTTCAACGTGATAGACACCACTCCCCAGGTGGGGGTGATCATATATCAGGAAACCATAGTTTATGCCAACAGAACCGCCCAGGAACTCTTCGGTTACTCCAAGGATGAACTCTGCGGTCTCCCGGTTCACGAGATCGTCGCTCCCGAATACAGGGAGATGGTAAAGGAGATCGCCCGGAGGAGGATCAAAGGGGAAAAGTTTGAGAGGGTTTACACAGAGTTCCCCCTTAGAACGAAGGATGGAACCCTGAGGTACGCGTTCATATACACCAAGACCGTAACCTGGAACAACAGACCCGCAGGCTTCGTCATATTCTTTGACATAACCAAGAGGGTCAGGTATGAGAGGCTATTCAAGGCTCTCAGCAGGGTAAACGAGCTGATAGTGTCCGCCCTTGACGAGAAGGAACTTCTGAGGAAGGTCTGCGAGGTTCTGGTTGGAGAGGCGGACTTCAGGATGACATGGGTGGGCGTGCCAGATGAGAGGAGTGGATACGTCAAACCCCTCCACGTCTGCGGGGACAACGAAGGTTACGTTGAAAGGCTGAAGATATCTATAGACGAGAGGCTTCCGGAGGGGAGAGGACCCACGGGGAGAGCACTCAGGGAGGGGAGGATAGTGGTAAACCCCGACACGAGGACTAACCCCAATGTGGAACCCTGGCGTGAGGAGATGCTGAGGAGGAACTTCCTCTCCTCCTGTGCGATTCCCCTTCAGGTTGAAGGGAAGACGGTTGCTGTTCTGAACCTTTACTCCCACATGCCTAAGATGTTTACAGAGGAGGAGCTTGAGTTCCTGAAGGAGGTTCAGTCTGATCTCTCCCATGCCCTTGAGAGGATAAAGAAGGACAAGTTCCTCAGGATGGTGAACGTCGCCATAGAGAAGGGACACGAGTGGGTGCTGATAACAGACGAGAACGGAAGGATACTCTACGTCAACGAGGCTGTTACAAAGATATCGGGTTACAGCTCCGAGGAGCTGATAGGTAAGAGACCGAGCATATTCAAGTCTGGCTACCACGATACCGAGTTCTACCGCAGGCTGTGGAGCACCATAAAGGCTGGAAAGGTGTTCCAGGAGGTCTTCATAAACAGAAAGAAGAGCGGAGGACTCTTCTATCTTGACCAGACGATAATCCCGGTACAGGTTGCTAAAGGCGAGGTCAGGTTCGTTTCCATAGGGAGGGATATCACCGCAGAAAGGTCGCTTGAAGAGGAGCTTGCAAGGTTAAAGTACACGGATCCACTTACGGGTCTTCCCAACAGAGAGGGGTTTATAGCCTCCGCGGAGCTCGCTCTGGAAAAGGAGAGGAGCAGTATCCACGTCCTCTACGTAATAGACATAGTAGGACTCGCCAGCATAAACCAGATACTTGGAACCAGCGCCGGTGATGCAGTTCTGAAGGAGGTCGCCAGGAGACTTCAGGAGACCCTCTTCAAGAGGGATATAGTGGGCAGGATAGGAGGGGACGAGTTCGCGGTGTTCGTTAAAGGTATATCCGAGAAGGAGATAACTACGGTAACGGACAAGCTGATAAACTCCCTCTTACAGCCAGTCAGGGTGAACGGGGACGATGTCCCCCTAAGTGTGAACATCGGGGCATCCGTTTACCCACAGGATGCAAGAACTGTTAAAAGTTTGATGGAGAAAGCATACATAGCCCTCTCCTTTTCA
This sequence comes from Aquificaceae bacterium, assembly GCA_015492115.1. Taxonomy (GTDB): domain Bacteria; phylum Aquificota; class Aquificia; order Aquificales; family Aquificaceae; genus Hydrogenivirga. Next base: position 2,038 of record WGFS01000014.1, on the reverse strand, counting down.
AAGAGAGAGGGTGAGAACACCTACAGGTTCTTCAGCCGGGAGATAAACCGCAGGGTGGAGGAAACTCTGAAGGCGAGGAGTGAGATAAGGTCTGCGGTTGAGGAGGGGAGGTTCACCTTCTTCCTTCAACCTTATTACAGAACGGACACAGAGAAGATCGCTGGCTTTGAGGTTCTCCTCAGGATGAAGGACAGGGAGGGAAATATACTGAGCCCCAAAGAGTTCATTCTGATCCTTGAGAGGACGGGTCTCATAAGGGAGGTTGAGAACAAGATCCTCCTGGAGCTCAGAGAGCTTATCCTTTCAAAGAAAGGAACCGTATTCTCCTTCAACGTGTCCCCCGCCAGCTTCAGGGACGAGGGCTTCGTGAAGCTCGTCAGAGATGTTGCGAAAGACGTGGGTCCCGGGCTGATCCTTGAGATAACAGAACGGCTCCTGGTGGAGGATATGGACTACACGAGGGAGTTCTTGGAGGAAGTTCGCTCCGCAGGGGTCAGGGTAGCGGTTGATGACTTCGGGACTGGATACTCTTCCCTCGCCTACCTTGAGAGCCTCCCTGTTGACATACTCAAGATAGATCTGCGGTTCGTAAAGAGGATGCTTGAGAGCAGGAGAACCCTTGCGGTGGTTGAGGCGGTCATACATCTCTCCAAGAAGCTGGGGCTTGAGACTGTCGCGGAGGGTGTGGAGAGAGAGGAACAGTTTGTGATCCTACGTGAACTCGGATGCACCTACGTTCAGGGCTTCTACTTTGCCAGACCTATGCCAAAGGAGGAGGCGTTAGAGCTCCTTTGATATAATCCTAAGCATGAGCTTCCTCGTGTTCGTGAGCATGACGCCTCTCGGGAAGGGAGAGAGCGTGAGCAGATATGTCGCCAAAGTGGTTGACATAGTGGATCGCTCTGGACTCCCCTACGTCCTCACACCCATGGGCACCATAGTTGAGGGAGAGGACTGGGACGAGGTGATGAACGTTCTTAAGAAGGGCTTTGAGGAGCTGAAGAAGGAGTGCCCTCGTATATCCATAACCATGAAGATAGACTACAGGGAAGGTAAGTCGGGCAGGCTCAGGAGCAAGGTTGAATCCGTCCAGGAGAAGCTGGGAAGGGAGATAAAGACCCTCAAAGGCTGACCTTCAGCCCGAAGAGAAGGAGCTGGTGAAGTATTATCCCAAGGGCTACAAGGTAGTAAACCTGAGTGTGCGTCCTGCAGAACTTTAAGGCACCCAGAAAGACTAACCCGAAGAAGGGGACTATTGACAGTGTGTTGGCGAGGTTCAGTATCCTCCCCTTTCTGACCTTTTGTTCCCTTATCTCCGCGGAGAGGAACTCTTCCGTATCCAGCCAGTACTTATTGAACTCCATGAGGAAGTACTTCCCCCTCTCCCTGGTCAGGAGCGAACCCTTCTCAAAGAGGAATCTTCCGCTTCCCTCATAGACAGCCCTCTTGGCAAGGATATGGGTGTTCTTGTACTTGAGGAATATGTTTCTCAGTTCCTTCCCCTTCCTCTCCTCCGCGTACACGACCACATCGCCCGAGGACAGAAAGGTCTTCTCCGGAAGGTTCTCAAAGAACTTATCCTTGTACTGGATCAGAAGTCCCCTCCTTGCAAAAGAAACCTGCTCATCAAAGAGAAAGAAGGAGAAGACTCCAGAGATAAGAAGGAAGAACAGCACAGGCATTGAGAAGTAGAAAAAGAGCTTTGAGGGTGATAGGTGAAAGGAGTATATAACGTGCAGAAGCCTCTTCTCTTTAAGCTCATAGACCGCGGTCGCGGTGGAAGCGATTATACCGTCGGGTATGAAGAAGAAGCTGTAGTACACGAACCATATGAGGAAGAAGGGAACCGAGCTCGTGAGAGGAAGACCGAAGATTATAAAACCTATCCTGAATATCTGAACCATGAGGAGGATGAAGGACAGAATGAGGGCTGTCAGATAGGTGTTTCTTGTGACCTTCCAGAGTATGAGCGCTCTGAGCATTATTTTGTCTATGATAACGCACTCACAGGGGTATAATACTTCCCCGTGAAAGTCCT
>WGFS01000013.1 GCA_015492115.1 Aquificaceae bacterium | reverse complement strand
TCCCTGGAGGGATACGGTGTTGAAGAGGGTAGAAAGGTCCTTCATGTAGTAGAAGAAGGTGGGATAGAGCTCCCTGTGTTCCTCTATGAACCTCCTCTTCTTGTTGAGGACACTCCTCGCCTTATGGAGTATGTCCTTCAGGTGGTTGAAGAGGCTCTCCCTGTTACCCCTGTGTATCCAGCCCAGCCTGTTGAAGTTTATGGATATTACACCTATTGAGCCTACGCCTGAGGCGTTCCCGAAGACGGAACCCGTATTTGAAACCCTGAGAACATCACCGAGGTCAACCTGAAAGCGACAGCAGAAGCTCCTCTGGAGGTATGGGTTCCTCGGCTCAAGCCCTCTCTCAAGGAAGGGCTTGCTCAGGAAGTTCTCAAAGTAAGCTCCACCGTGCTTGTCCATGTTCTCAAGGAACTCAAGGAACACGGGGTCTTCAAAGTTGAAGTTGTCGGTGATCTGAACGGTTATGAGGGGGAAGGTCCAGGGTCTTCCGTCCGCATCCCCTTCCCACATCGCCTGCAGAAAGCCTAAGGCGACCCTGTCGTAAACCTCGGAGGGTATATCGCTGTACTTGAAGTCAAGCACCTTTCCTCCGACTATGACGAACTCGTCCTCCAGAGAGGGTGCAGGCTTTCCGAACTCAAGGGTAACGTTCGTGAAGGGACTGTTACCGCTCCTGAAAGGCAGGTTTATGTTGTAGAGGAAGCTCTGGAAGGCATGAGAGACCTCATCAAGGGTGTACACCCTACCGTGGTACTTCTGTTCGTACCAGACGTAAGAGCTCGCTATCGTTATGAGGTCGTTTAGGGCGACCGCACCTGCCACCTCCTGAGAGATGAGGCAGATGAAGTTTGCGCACTGATCAAGGAGGTTCCTGAGTCTTTTGGGGGGTCTGGAGCGTGGCATTACCCTCGTGTTTGCAGTTAGTCCGTTCAGGGCTATGTCTCTGGCAGAGAAGCCTATGCAGTAAGGACCAAGGAGTGAGAGCTGATGCTGGTACCACCAGCCCTCCTCGTGCATGAGCCTCTCTTCTTCGCTAAGTATCCTCCTCAGCATGTACTCCTTCATGACCTCCCCCGAGAGAATGTTCGCCATAGCGGGGAGCGAATAGACGAGGTTGGCGTTGTGCTTCGCAAGGTCAGAGGATTCAAGGTACTGGTCAATGAGCCCTATCTCTTTCTTTCCTATCATCTTTCCCTCCTTACCGACTTAGCTCTATTTTAGAATTTCAGACTAAAAATTCAATTTTATATTTTAAAGGGGGTAAAGGACTTAGGTTCTCGTGTGCAAGTGTATGTTAACTCTGAAAAATAAAAGCGATGAGGAGGGTAGCTGGAGGTTCCGGGTTCAAGACCCTCCGTGAAGCTTAAGGAAACACCCGAGAATAAGGAAGAGTCCTCAGGGCTTTACGGGTGTCCTTGAGGTGAGCCAGAAGACGAGACCGAGGGAGAGTAGCATGAAGCCCATGCTCAGCATCTTGACAACGTCCGTCTGGGATACGGAGAGAATTAAGATCTCCCTTATCACAGCAGCGAGGGCAACCCCTAAGAAGGTTCTGACGTTGAAGGGAGCACCCTTCAGGTGCTTTATCTCCTCGTTTATGAGTTCGGAAAGGGCGTAGAGGATGAGGACTGAACCGAGAATGCTCAGAACACCCTCCTTGAGGGGCAGAGTCAGACCAAATATGTGAAAGAGCTCCAGTCCTATCCAGTAGATTATCAGGATACTGCTGAAGAGGAGAGAGACTATCAGGAATATATCCAGAAACCATGAAAACTTCTTCAGGTTTTCTATGAAGAACCTCTCAACCTTGCCTGTCGCTAAGAAGAGCTTGAACTCCTCGTCACGGTATGAGCTTGTCATGACGTCCAGGTTGAGGTCAAGGAGCTTGTCCAGTGCTGTAAGGATCCTGTTTGCCTCTGGAGTACAGCCGAGCTCTTTCAGTACCTTATCGTGCAGGAATCTTCTCACGTAGCTCATGGATGCGTTCACATAGTGGGTCGGGACGGAGAGCCTGGCGTGGGTCTCACCTATACGCCTGAGCTTATCCAGGTACTCAAGGTCGTAGTTACCCGAGAAGAGCTCCTCAAACCACTGGGAGAGTTTGATCCTGTGCTCATCTTTTACCTCAGGAGGTAAGAACCTTTCCGAATTCTCAAACCTCTCCACGTAGGCGTAGAAGCCCTCAAGGAACTCGTTTTTTGCTTCAAGCATGATGGGTTTCAATCTTTTTACGAGCTCTACCTCTTCTTCGGAGAGGCTGTAATCGTAACGGAGGTTTTCCATTGGGGAAAGTATAACTTAGGTTTGGTGCCGGAGGCGGGAGTCGAACCCGCACGCCCCGAAGGGCACCGTCCCCTCAAGACGGCGCGTCTGCCAGTTCCGCCACTCCGGCTTAAATTGAGTTTTATATTATAAACCACCATGGAAGAACTGCCAAGACTTTACGCTATAACGGATAGAAGAAAGTACGGTGAAGACTTCCTGAGAACCTTAGAGAGTATTCTGAAGAAGGGTATAAAGATGGTTCAGCTTAGGGAGAAAGAGCTTGGAGGAAGAGAGCTGTACGAGCTCGCGCTCAAGGTCAGGGAGCTCACCAGAAAATACGGCGCCCTGCTCCTCATAAACGAGAGATTTGATGTTGCGGTTGCTGTAGGGGCTGATGGGGTTCACCTCCCCGAGATGAGTTTCCCTCCCAGCGTGGTAAAGAAGCTCTTTCCAAAGCTGAGGGTTGGTTTCTCAGCCCACTCACCCGAGGGTGTGATCTACGCAGAGGAGGAAGGGGCTGACTTTGTGACCTTTGGACCCCTGTTCAAGACCTCTTCTCACCCGGACGCAAAACCTGCAGGAACCATGAAGCTCAAAGAGATAGCCCAGAGAGTAAACATTCCCATATACGCACTCGGCGGTGTGACATGGGATAGAATAAAGCTCTGTTACAAAAATGGCGCATACGGGGTCGCAGGTATTACAATGTTTTTAGATGGTCGCAAGGACGAGAGATCTGATACTTGAGGAAGCGCTGAGGCTGTTCTCTGAAAAGGGCATAAAGGAGACCACCATAAGGGACATAGCGAGGGCTGTGGGAATAACCGAGGGGGCGATATACAGGCACTTTGAGAGTAAGGATCAGATAGTCTATGAGCTCTTTGAGAAGTACTCCTCCCAGCTATACGAGAGCATTGAGAAGGTGCTTAAAAAAGCGAGAACCAGAGAAGAACAGTTCAAGAAGGTGGTCATAACCTTCCTGGACTTTGCCTTCAAGAAGCCGGACGCCTTCAGATACCTGAACATATTCCACTACCTCAGGAGCAGAGAGGTGAAGAAGTTTAAACACATACCCTTCCTACTTCTGAAGGAGCTGATAGTCGGTATGCACGCCGAAGGCGTCCTTAAAACTGAACCCGAGTACGCCCTCGCTGTGGTCACCGGAACCCTTGAAAGAGTCTTTCTCTACAAAAGTATGGGGATAATAAAGGGCAGGAAGTCAAAGGTCAAGGAAAGGACAGCCCAGCTCCTCTGGAGGAGCCTCGTAGAATGCTCACAATCATAAAAAGACGAGATCCCCTGTTGTATCCTTTCCTGCGGAGGAAAGGATGGTAGACAGGGAGAAGATAAAGACCGCCATAAGATTACTGCTTGAAGGAATAGGTGAAGACCCGGACAGGGAAGGGCTAAAAGAGACACCCGAGAGGATAGCGAGGATGTGGGAGGAGTTTGACAGGCTCAGGAGCTTTGATATGAAGCTCTTTGAGGAGTTTGGGGAGTACGATGAGATGGTTCTCGTTAAGGACATAAAGTTTTACTCTCTCTGTGAGCACCATCTCCTCCCATTCTTCGGAAACGTCCACATAGCCTACATACCCGACGGCGTTATATGCGGTCTCTCCAAGCTCGTAAGGACTGTCAGGGCTCTTGCGCTCAGACCTCAGGTTCAGGAGAGGCTCACTCAGGAGATAGCGGACTTCCTGGAGAGGGAGCTAAAACCCAAAGGGGTTGGGGTGGTAGTGGAGGCGGAACACCTGTGCATGTCAATGAGGGGTGCGATGTCTCCGGGACACATAACCACCACTTCCGCTCTCAGGGGTGTGTTCCTAAAGGATATGAGAACGAGGGAGGAGTTCCTCAAGCTCATAAAGGAAGCGTGAGTTAAAATATTCCCCATGTACTACGCCCTTCTGACGCTCTTCGTCATAGTCGCTGTACTCCTAATTATCCTCGCCCTACTCCAGAAGGGAAGGGGAGATGTTGGTGCCGCCTTCGGGGGAGGAATGGGACAGTCCATATTCGGTGCGGGTGGTGTTGATACCATACTTACAAAGGCGACCTACTGGCTCGGTGGTCTGTTCCTTGTTCTCGCCATACTCCTCTCCATAGTTCCGAGGGGTGAGAAGGGCTCCATACTTGAGAAGAAGCTGAAGGATGAAAGTGAAAGAGCTCCTGTCCAGACTACCCCGGGAACTCAGAAGGGACGGGGAGATAATCCTGTCTCACCTCCTAAGGGTAGAAACAAGCAGGCTCCCGCTCCTGCTGGAAAGTGAAGTACCTCCGGAGATAGAGGGAAGGTTTAGAGAGCTTATCAAGAGGAGAGGGGAAGGTGTATCCGTAGCCCATCTTATAGGTGAATGGGACTTCTACGGCAGAACCTTCAAGGTCAGAGAAGGTGTTCTCGTACCGAGACCTGAGACGGAGCTACTCGTTGAGAGGGTTCTGGAATTGATACCTCCCGAAGAGGATAGGGAAGGCTTTGAGATAGGCGGGGGGACGGGGTGCATATCCATAACCCTCCTTCTGGAGAGACCGAGGCTGAGGATGGTGGTTGATGACATAAACCCCAAGGCACTGGAGCTCATAAGGGAGAACGCCAGGCTACACGGTGTTGAGGACAGGATAACTGTTCTTGAGGGGGACATGTTTGAGCCTGTGAAAGGTCAGAGGTTTGACTTCATAGTTTCCAACCCCCCTTACATACCCGAGAGGATGTGGGAGAAGCTACCCGACGAGGTCAGGAGGGAAGGATACAGCTCCCTCATAGGTGGCAGGAAGGGCTACGAGTTCTATGAGAGGTTTGCGGTAGATGCTGGGGTGTACCTGAAAGAGGGTGGATTTGTCGCCTTGGAGATAGGACACGATCAGGGGAGGGTCGTGAGGGAGCTCCTGAAGGAAGCTGGCTTTAAAAAAGTTATGATATATAAAGACTATTCGGGTCAGGATAGAGTTGTCGTAGCATGGAGCTGATAGGCTTTTTCATAGGGGTCGCCTTCTTCATAGCACTTGAGGGCTTTTTCGCAGGCTCTGAGATAGCACTGCTGAGCGCGGACAAGGGAACCCTCAAGGCTGTCCTGAGAAAGAAGAAGTACAGGTACGTAGCCCACTTCTTGGATAATCCGGAGGAGTACATAACCCTGACGATGCTCGGCTACACGTTGAGCATAGTCTTCGCGGCGACACTCTACACCTTAGCCCTGATGTCCGCTGTAAAGTATCTGCCAGCCATATCAGGATATGAGGTTTTCCTTGCGGAGACCCTCGTTGTGTTCACTATAATCTTCGGGGAGATAATACCTAAGAGCTTCTTTCAGCATTACGCCAACAAACTCATAGTTCCGAGCCTCTTCATACTTGACAAGCTGAGGATACCCCTAAAACCCTTCCTTGCGATAGCCAAGTTCATAAGCAGGTTCGTCGCAAGCAGGTTTGCAAAAACGCACGTGAGCGTCAGGAGAGAGGACATAATAGAGCTCCTCAGGGAGAAGAAGACCTTTGCAGAGTACGAAGGGCTCATTGTCTCAAACATTCTATCTTTCAAGGACAGGAGGGTAGGGGAGATAGTTAAACCTCTCTACGAGATAGTTATGATCTCAGAGAACGCCAGCGTATCACAGGCTGTTGAGAAGATAAAGGAGAGCGGGTACTCAAGGATACCCGTTTACAGGGTCAGGGTTGACGACATAGTCGGATACGTCAGCGCCTACGACCTGCTGGACGCACAGCCTGAAGAGCCTCTGAAGAAATACTTGAGGAAGATCCTCGTTTTCTCCGAGTACACACCTCTGCCCGACGTTGTGAACGAGTTTAAAGAGAAGAAGGAGCACATGGCTGTTGTCGTTGACGAGAGGGGAGTGATAATAGGAATAGTGACCCTTGAGGACATACTCAGGGAGATAGTGGGAAGCATCCAGACGGACAAGGGCGAGGAAGAGCTCATAAGGGAGATCGCGAAGGACAGGTGGATTGCGGATGGGAAGCTTGAGCTGAACGAGCTTGTCAGGATAACCGGTGTTAAGGTTCCAGAGGGGAATTACAGCACTGTGGGTGGATTTCTCTCGTTCCTCGCTGGCAAGGTTCCAAAGGAGGGTGATGTCTTCGTTGTGGGAAGCTTCAGATTCAAGGTGGTTTCCAGCGATGACAGAAAGGTGAAGAAGGTGCTCGTTGAGAAGTTTAACCCCAAAGAGAAGGGATGAGATACAGATACAGATCTATCAAGGAGATCCCGGAGGAGCACAGACCCCGTGAGAAGCTCAGGAAGTTAGGTGCACGGGCTCTCTCCGATGAGGAGCTCCTCGCAGTGATCTTCGGTTCCGGTACCAAGGGTGTGGACGTTATGTCCCTCTCAAAGAGGGTTGTAAAACATGGATGGCAAAAGCTTGAAGAGATGGATCTCTCCGAGCTGACCAGCATAAAGGGACTTGGACTCGTTAAAGCTATGCAGTTGAAAGCCCTTCTGGAACTCTCCAGGAGGATGAGAGGATCCTACGGAGGGGTAAAGATTCTGAGCCCGGAGGATGCTTACGAGTTCCTGAAGAAACTCTTTGACGACAGGAAGGAGTCCCTCATAGCCCTGTATCTGGACCTGAGCCACAGGGTAAGACACACGGAGACCATAGCGGTCGGGGCTTTAAACAGGGTTCACACAAGCCCCAAGGAGGTGCTGAGACCCGCGGTGGAGCTTTCCGTGTACGGTGTTCTGATAGCCCACAATCACCCTCAGGGCTACCCGGAGCCATCGCAGGAAGACATCCTCTTCACAGAGAGGCTTAAGAGAGCCTGCGAGATACTGGGTTTTGAGCTCATAGATCATCTGATAGTGAGCCCTGAAGGTTACGTATCTCTCAGGGAAGAGGGTCATCTTGATTGATTTTATGACATGCATGTCATATAATTAGCTCTGATGAGGGTCCTGCTCCTCCTGACGCTTCTGCTATCGGTTGCCTTCTCCCAGATACTCTACGTGGCATCAGCTTCAAGTATGAGACCCCTGCTTGAAAGGATCGCCCGCTCCTTTGAAAGGAAACATCCGGGTGTAAAGCTGATGCTCTCCTACGGCTCCTCGGGAAACATTTACAGACAGATACTCGGGGGTGCACCCTACGATGTTTTCCTTTCTGCGAACGAGCTGTATCCCAAGAAGCTCGTTGAGCTCGGGATGGCTCACGAACCCACAGAGTTTGCAAGGGGAAGGCTCGCGGTTTTCAGTACAAGATACAGGGTAGACAGTCTCAACGTGCTTGAAAGGGCTGGAAGAGTCGCCATTGCAAACCCTAAGTATGCCCCCTACGGCAGGGCTGCGGTTGAGTTCCTTAAAAGGTCAGGCATTTACGAGAAGGTGAAAAGAAAACTTGTGTACGGCTCAAACGTTGGTCAGGCTTTCCAGTTCGTTGTAGCAGGAGGAGCAGATGCAGGTGTGGTCTCCCTGTCCCTTGTGCTTGCCTACGGAAAGGGAAGTTATCTCATAGTACCTGAAGGCATGCACAGCCCCATAAGGCACGTAGCGGTCATAACGGAGAGAGGTCTTGAGAAAAAAGCTTCAAGGGAGTTCGTTGAGTATCTGAGAACCACAGAGGTCGGGCATATACTTAAAGAATACGGGTTCGGAGTGCCCTGATGGAGACCGCACTTCTTCTCAGCCTGAAACTTTCGCTTTTAACCACACTTATACTGCTCTTTTTGTCCGTAGGTGTGGCTTACGTTCTCTCCCTTACACAGCTCCCCGGTAAGGGTATTCTTGAGTCCGTCATTCTGCTTCCCATAATACTCCCTCCCACGGTTCTCGGGTTTTACATGATATACATCTTCAACAGGGAGTCTCCCATAGGTGCACTGGTGGAGGAGCTATTTGGGCGGTCACTTCTTTTCTCCTTTGAAGGTCTCCTCATCGCATCCCTTGTCTACTCCCTCCCCTTCGGAGTCTTCCCCATAAGGGACTCCTTTCAGAGCGTCCACAAGAGGCACATAGAGATAGCTCACGTCTTCGGTTACTCTAACCTGGAAACCTTCTTCAGGGTAATTCTTCCCAACAGCTGGGGAGGGATACTCACCGCATGCGCCCTTGTCTTCGCTCACACCATGGGGGAGTTTGGTGTGGTGCTCATGGTAGGGGGCAACATCCCCGGTGAGACGAAGACCCTGTCCATATACATATACGACGAGGTTCAGGCTCTCAATTACTCCAACGCCCACAGGGCGTCACTCCTCCTACTTCTGGTCTCACTTGTAGCTCTCAGCGTTGTATCTTTCTTAAGAAAGAGATGGGTGGTCAGATAGTTCTCAGGTTTCTTAAGAGGTTTCCCGGTTTTGAGGTAAGGGCTGAGTTTGAGTTCGGGAGGGGTTTCAACGTTATACTGGGACCCTCAGGATGCGGGAAGACTACAACCCTGAGGGTTATGTGTGGGTTGGAGAGAGCGGACGAAGGCTACATGAGGTGCTGTGAAGAGGTCTTCTTTGATACCGAGGAAGGGATCTTTCTTCCTCCCCAGAGGAGGAGGCTCGGGATAGTCTTTCAGGAGGACAACCTGCTTCCACACCTGAATGTCAGAGAAAATGTTGAGTTTGCGACGAGGAAGGCAAGGAACGGGAAGCGATCCGCTGAGGAACTCATGGAGAGGTTTGGTCTGAAAGGTATGGAGGATAAAAAACCCCATGAGTTGTCGGGGGGTCAGAGGCAGAGGGTAGCCATAGTTCGTGCAATCGCCTACAACCCCAGGGCGTTGCTCATGGATGAGCCCTTCTCCTCACTTGATTTTAAGAGGAAGATAGACATCATAGCCTTCCTGAAAGAGCTTGATCTCAACATCCCCGTTGTGTTCGTCACCCATGACCCCTTTGACGCTTACCTTTTAGCTGGCAGGGTCTTTGTGATGGAGGAGGGAAGAAAGGTGGCGGAGGGTGGCAGGGAACTCGTTGAAGAGTACTTCTCAGAGGTTCTCAGCCTATCCCACATTCAGTCCTTGCTCTGAAGCTTCTCAACCAGTCTTTTTGCAGCCTCCTGCTCGGCTTCCTTCTTGCTCTTACCCCTTCCCACAGCCGAGAAACCCCTTATGGAGCTCTCTACCGTGAATGTTTTTGCATGCTCCGGTCCCTCAACGCTTATAACCCTGTAAGTAGGTCTTTCCCTCCACCTCTTCTGGGTTATCTCCTGAAGCATGGTCTTGTAATCCTTCTTTATCCTGTGGCTCCTCACCGTCTCCACGATCCTGTCTTTGAAGAGCCTGTTAAAGAGATCCTTCACGAGATTACAGTCTCTACCGCTGTCAACGTAAACCGCAGCCCAGAGAGCCTCAAAGACGTCCCCTATTATGGAGACGTTCTTCTTACCCCTGCTGATGAGTATGAACTTGGGCAGGTCAAGATCCTGTGCGAGCTCGTTGAAGAACTCCTCGCTGATCAGGTAAGCCTTAAGGGAGGCTAATGTCCCCTCACGTCTTGTGGGAAATTCTTTAACAAGTATGTCCACTATAAGGAAGTTCAGGAGAGCATCACCGAGGAACTCAAGTATTTCGTAGTGAGATACGCCCGCGTCGCGGGCGTAGGATACGTGAGTGAAAGCCTGCTTAAGGAGTTTTTTGTCTTTGAAGGTGTAGCCTATACGCTCCTCTATCTCTTCAAACATCCTCTACTTTTTTGAATATGAGGCAGGCGTTGGTTCCTCCGAAGCCAAAGGAGTTGGAGAGAACAGTTCTCACATCAGCCTCAACCGCAGAGTTGGGGACGTAGTCAAGGTCGCACTCCGGATCCGGATTCTCAAGGTTTATGGTAGGTGGGATAACACCTGTCTCTATGGTTTTGATGGAAGCGACAGCCTCAACAGCTCCAGCTGCACCGAGAAGGTGACCTATCATGGACTTGTTGGAGCTGATCTTCAGCCTGTATGCGTGCTCCTTGAAGAGCTGTTTTATTGCTAAGGTCTCTATCTTGTCGTTCAGGGGTGTGGAGGTTCCGTGGGCGTTTATGTAGTCTATCTCGTCGGGGTTGAGCCCAGCGTCCTCAAGGGCGAGCTTCATGCACTCGTAGGCTCCCTCTCCGCACTCGTGGGGAGCGGTTATGTGGTAGGCGTCGTCGGTTGCACCGTAACCAACGAGCTCTGCGTATATCTTCGCCCCTCTCGCCTTTGCGTGCTCGTACTCCTCTAAAACGAGAATCCCTGCACCCTCACCCATAACGAAGCCGTCCCTGTCCCTGTCAAAGGGTCTTGAAGCCTTCTGGGGTTCATCGTTCCTCGTGGAGAGAGCCCTCATGACAGCGAATCCTGCGACACCGAGGGGTGTTATCGCAGCCTCAGTCCCCCCAGCTATCGCGGCGTCTATGTCCCCCACCTGTATCATCCTGAAGGCGTCCCCTATGGAGTGGTTGCCGGTCGCACAGGCTGAGACAACGCAGTAGTTGGGTCCCTTGAAGCCGTGCCTTATGGCTACGTAACCTGCGCCCATGTTGGATATGCCGTAGGGTATGAAGAAGGGGGATACCCTCCTCGCACCCTTCGTGGTTATAACGGTGTGCTCCCTCTCTATGTCCCTGAGACCCCCTATGCCCGTCCCTATTATCACACCTATCTTCAGGGGATCGTAACCTCCCTCCTTTATACCGCTGTCAAGGATCGCCTCCTCCGCCGCTGCGACAGCGTAGTGGACAAAGACTGAAAGCCTGTTTGCCTCCTTCTTATCAAGGAAGTTTGTAGGGTCAAAGTCCTTGACCTCACCAGCTATCTTCACGCTCAGCCCAAACTCATCGGGGTCAAAGCCCTTTATGAGGTCTATACCGCTTACGCCCTTTACGAGGTTGTTCCAGAACTTCTCAACTCCGGTTCCTATGGGCGTAACCACACCCAGTCCGGTTACAACGACCCTTCTTCTCATCCACCCACCTTTTCTTTCAGGTAGTTGATGACATCACCGACCGTCTGTATCTTCTCCGCATCCTCGTCAGGTATCTCTATACCGAACTCCTCCTCAAAAGCCATTATGAGCTCAACGACGTCAAGGGAGTCAGCCCCAAGGTCTTCCACGAACTTCGCCTCGGGAACTATCTTCTCCTGCTCCACGCCCAGCTGGTCAGCTATGATCTCCTTAATTCTTTCCTCAAGAGCCATATCCTTCACCTCCATACAGGATTTTATTTAAAAGAGACCTCCGTTAACATGAATAACCTCACCCGTTATATAGCCGGAGAGCTCAGACGCAAGGAAGAGAACCACGTTCGCAACGTCCTCAGCCTTCCCGAACCTGTTCATGGGTATCTGACTCAGGAACCCCTGCTTTATCTCCTCGGGCAGGTTCTCGGTCATATCCGTCTCTATAAACCCGGGAGCTATGGCGTTCACCGTTATGTTCCTCGGGGCGAGCTCTTTTGCAAGGGTCTTCGTGAAGCCCACAAGCCCAGCCTTTGCAGAGGAGTAGTTCGCCTGCCCCACGTTTCCTATAAATGCGACCACAGAGGACATGTTTATGATCCTTCCCCACCTCTTTTTGAGCATCCCTTTGACCACGAGCTGGGTAACGAGAAAGGTACCCGTCAGATTGACCCTTATTATCTCATCCCAGTCCTCGTACTTCATCCTTACAAAGAGGGTGTCCCTGTTTACTCCCGCGTTGTTCACGAGAATGTCAACGTTTCCCATCTCCTCGTTTATCCTCTTTATGGCACCCTCTATGGACTCCCTTGAGCCTATATCCAGACCTACCGCAAAGGTCTTTGCACCGGTGCTCTGGGCTATCTCCTTTGCGACCTCCCCTGCCCTGTCCTCACTCCTGCCCGTGACCACCACACTCGCTCCAGCCTCCGCAAGCCTCTGGGCGGTGGCTTTACCTATGCCACGGGTTGAGCCTGTAACGAGAGCTATTTTTCCGGAGAGGTTTATCATGATTGGCTACAAATTATAGCAGATTTGACTCCCAATTGCTATATTAGTGATGATGGGCGCCCTTTTAACCTCGGCGGTCTTGATTTTAATAACCCTCCTGTACTCCTGCTCAGAAAAACCAAAGGATCTGAAAACCTACGAAAAGGAAAATCCCTTTCCCAAGGAGGAGTACAGAAGAGAGAGCACCAGGGGTAGCCTGCTATCGGAGAGTAGCTGGGTTGATCTCTACGGTGAGAACAGGGCGACAAAGCCCGGAGACCTCATATTCATATCCGTGGTTGAGAGCATAAACGCTGTTGAGAGCCTCTCAAATCAGGCTGGGAGGTCAGCAGATTTCTCCAACGCGATAAGCTCCTTCTTCGGCGTTCCCCAGAATACCCTTGCCAATCTTGGAGCTCAGGCTGAGGGCAAGTTCAATACCAAGGCTGGAAGCAAGGTTCAGCAACAGGGAGTTCTTACAACCAAGCTTGCGGGCAGGGTGATAAAAGTTTACCCAAACAGGACGATGTTAATAGAAGCTAAGAAGTACATAGTGGTGAACGGCATGAAGAGGGAATTCGTCCTCAGGGGGATAGTTAGACCCGAGGACATAGACAGCAACAACACCGTCTCAAGCGACAAGATAGCCAACATGGAGATATTCCTTGACGGAAAGGGTTACATGGCTGAGGGAGGTAAGCCCGGATGGCTCGCAAGAATATTTGCCTTAATATTCCCCTTCTGATACTTCTCCTCATAACCCTCTCCTTTGGAGAGAGGATAAAGGATATAGCTACCATTGAGGGAAACCGGATAAACTACCTCCAGGGATACGGACTCGTTGTGGGTCTGAAGGGAACGGGAGATGGTAAGGCTACTCAGTTCACTGTAAAGAGTCTCGCAAACGCACTCCAGAAGATGGGAATAGTCGTTGACCCAAACAGGATCACCGTGAAGAACGTCGCCGCGGTCTTTGTAACCGCAAAGCTCCCTCCCTACGCGAAGGCTGGCATGAGGATAGACGTGAGCGTCTCCTCAATAGGGGACGCGAAGAGCCTTGAGGGTGGAACGCTCCTCCTCACCCCTCTCAGAGGTCCGGACGGAAAGGTGTACGCCCTCGCCCAGGGACAGGTGATAGTTGGGGGTTACGAGGCAAGGGGAAGGGGGGCGAGGCAGGTGAAGAACGTCCCAACTGTGGGGAGGATACCCAGCGGTGCTGTGATTGAGAGGGACCTTCCCTTTGACATGAACGTTGCCCAGGTAAACGTGATCCTTGACGTTCCCGACTTCACAACCGCCAAGGTTGTTCAGGATGCCATAAACAGGAAGTTCGGTGGGAAGATAGCACGTGCCATAGACAGCGCTACCGTGAAGGTGAAGATACCGCAGGGTGTTAACCCGGTGGACTTCCTTGCGGAGGTTGAGAACCTTGAGGTTAAGACCTCGCAGGTGGCGAAGGTTGTGATAGACGGCAGATCGGGAACGATAGTTCTGGGAGGGGACGTAAAGATAAGCCCCGTCGCGGTTGCGGTCGGTAGTCTCGTCGTGAAAGTTAAGGAAAGGCCCGAGGTGGTTCAGCCCCCTCCACTGTCTCCAGGAAAGACCAAGGTCGTTCCAAGGACGGAGATAAAGGTCATAGAGGAGAAGAGGAGGCTCGTTCCTCTAAGGGGGACTACAGTTCAGGAGCTCGTGACCTCTCTCAACAGGATAGGGGCTACACCCAGGGAGATAATATCGGTTCTCCAGGCAATAAAGTCCGCCGGAGCTCTGAAGGCAAAGCTGGAGGTGTTATGAACAGGATCATCTTCTCTACACCTTCCTACAACTACAGGGAGCTCGTAAAGAAGGACGTGAAGAGCGTAGCCAAGGAGTTTGAAGCTATCATGATAAAGCAGATTCTGAGAGAAGCCTTCAGACCCATTATGAAGAATAAGAGCTTCTATCAGAGGTTCTACTATGACATGTTTTTGGACGGTATGAGTGAACAACTCGCCTCGGCGGGAGGGATAGGGATAGCAAGGTTCGTATTAGAGAGCTATGAGAGGAACAACCCTCAGCCGAAGACTAAGGAAGAGCTCAAGCTTATGGTTGAGAGGGTTCTTGAGGAGGAAGGACTACCAAGGTGGCTCTCAGCCATACCTGAGATAGAGAGCGGTTATAACCCCAAGGCTGTATCCCCCAGAGGGGCGGGAGGGTTATGGCAACTAATGCCCGATACCGCAAGGGAGCTCGGACTAAGGGTTGATGAGGAGGTTGACGAGAGGTTTGACCCGGTTAAGTCAACCCGTTCGGCGGTGCGCCACCTGAAGGATCTCTATAAGAGGTTTGGAAACTGGCTCCTCGTGCTAATAGCCTACAACTGGGGAGAGGGCAATGTGAGGAGGGTAGGTGCAGAGAAGATACTCAAGGACTTGAGTCTGCTTCCCGACGAGACGCGCAGATATATTGAGAAACTCCTCGGGATGGTAAAATTGTCCGCCGGTATATGATAGGTGTGGACATAGTCAAGAACGAGAGGATTGAGAGGGCGTTAGAGAAGTTCGGCGAGAGATTCTTAAATAGGATATATACCGATAGGGAGCTTGAGTACTGCAACTCTCACTCCGCAAGGATACCGTGCCTCTCAGCACGCTGGGCGTGTAAGGAGGCTGTCCTGAAAGCCTTTTACACAGAGTTTGGGGTTCTTTTGAGGTTCAAGGAGATAGAGGTTCTTGGAGATAGGGGAAGACCAGCGAGGGTTGTTATAAATAGGGAAGATGCGGAGGATCTCCTGAAGGGAAGGGAGCTTGTTGTCTCCCTCTCCCACGAGAGGGACTACTCGGTGGCGGTCGCCTTCATAAGGTAAAACCTTGGAAATGACGTACTCAAAGAGACTTGAAGACTTCATACTCAGACTCAAGGGAGGTGTCTTCTTTCTCTCCCCAAGAGAGAAGCTCTTCCTGAAGCTCCTTGAAGACATGGGTATTCCTGAGCACGTTGCAAGGGAGGGTATAGAGAGGTGCTACTCTTCCCTTAACCCCAGAAGGAGGAGCAAGCACCCCCTCTTCCTGTGCTTCAGGAGGGTTATGGAAGTATATGAGAACTTCCTGAGAATTGAAGCCTACAGGGGAGAGATAGACTGGAAAGGGAGGTTCTGGAAGAAGGTTAGCTCGGTGAGGGAGCTTATCAGCGGTGAGATAGAGGAGCCAGAGAGTGAGGAGAGAGCACAGGAGATCCTCATGGAGATAGAGAGCAAGGTCATGAGGGAGCTATGGAGGAAACTGAGCGGGGAGGAGAAGAGAAAAATTAGGGAGAAGTTCAGGGATTTTAAGGATAACGAAGAGGTCTTCAGGGAACTCGTGAAGAGGGAGCTTCAGAGGAGATTCGGCATACCTACCCTATCCCTCTACGTTGATTGAGTCCGCCATGTCCACAGCCTTCATCAAAGCCTTCGCCTTGTTCAGGGTTTCCTCCCACTCCCTTTCGGGAACCGAGTCTGCAACTATACCCGCCCCAGCCTGGACGAAGACCTCCCTGTCCCTCAGAACAGCGGTTCTTATGGCTATCGCCATGTCCATGTTCCCCTGGAAGGAGACGTAGCCCACCGAGCCAGCGTATATACCTCTCTTCTCCTTCTCAAGCTCCTCTATTATCTGCATCGCTCTTACCTTTGGTGCTCCCGAGACAGTCCCCGCCGGGAAGGTAGCCCTGAGAACGTCAAGGGCTGTCAGCCCTTCCTTCAAGGTTCCCACCACGTCGCTAACTATGTGCATGACGTGGGAGTACCTCTCAATCCTCATGAAGTCCTCAACCTTCACGGAGCCCATCTCGGAAACTCTCCCCAGGTCGTTGCGGGCGAGGTCCACGAGCATGAGGTGTTCAGCTCTCTCCTTCTCGTCCGCCAGCAGTTCCTCCTCAAGTCTCCTGTCCTCCTTCTCGTTCTTCCCTCGGGGTCTCGTCCCGGCTATCGGTCTCGTCTCTATCCTTCTACCCTCAACCCTCACGAGAACCTCTGGAGAGGAGCCTATTACCCTGAGCTCCCTGAAGTCAAGGTAGTACATGTAGGGGGAGGGGTTCAGATACCTCAGCACCCTGTATATG
>WGFS01000012.1 GCA_015492115.1 Aquificaceae bacterium | reverse complement strand
TCCCTTATCCTCCCCTCCTTCATTCTCTTGTAGAAGAGCTGTTCATAAACCTCGTAAAACCTGTTAGTCTTATCTTTTATAAACTCGTAGTCCTCTCTGGATATGGTCACACCCACGAACTCCCCGGTCTGCTGGAAGTTCTCATCCGTGTTGAACTTCATAACTTCTGGCTTACCGAACTCGTCAACCCTGTCCGCAGAGAGGTGGAATCGGGCGACCCTGTCCGCCACCCTTCTGATCTCATCTCCGGAGACCTCGTCCAGCCGGTTGGAGAGTATCCTCTCATCGGGTATCCTCCTCATCTTCACCGCGTACTCAACCACATTGCTTGAGTCCTCCACAACCCACTCGCCTCCCACCTCACTTATGGGGACGACACCTATGTAAACCCACGGACAGAGCCTGCGGTTGAGAACCACCTCCTTCTCACAGTTCTCCCTCCTCTTCTCAAGGGTTGAGTAGTCAAGAAAGCCAAAGTTCACAGGCTTCTTTATCTTGTACACAACGTCCTTCAGAAGTATCACCCAGGAGGTATGGGTCTGGACTATCTCCCCTCCCAGCTCTTTTGCGAGCTCCTCTACCATGGAGGATATTATACGAGGGCTGTGGCATTTAAGGGTCTCAAGCCTATAATATATCTCTTAGGAGGTCTGAAGTATTGGAAAAGAAGCGCGTTCAGGATGTGGCAAAGGAACTGGGACTAAAGCCCAAGGAGCTCATTCAGTTTTTGGAAGAGTGGGCTCCAAGAGACGATGGAAAGAAGTGGTCTAACTTCCACACCCTTGAGGAAGAACACCTTGACATGATATACCAGGAGTTCGGCGAACCTGAGAAGAAGGAGACCGCTGTCGCTGTTAAAGAGGAAGCTGAAGAGAAGAAAGAGGAAGGCGTTCAGGAGGAGGAAGAGGAGGAGATAAAGGTAGAGGAAAAACCAATAGAAGAGGTGGTTGCGGAAGTTCTCGGAAAGGAAGTGAAGGAGGAAAAACCAAGAGAAGAGGTCAGAGCGACCAAGCCAGAGAGGAAGCCGAGGACTGAAAAGAGACCTGTAAGAGAGTTCAAGAGACCACCAAGAGAGGAGAAACCGAGGGAAGCTCCAAAACCCGTTGAGGAGAAGAAAGAGGAGAAGAAACCCCAACCCGTAGCTGAGGAGAAAAAGAAGAAGAAACTGTCAAAAGAGGAAGAACAGATACTTAAAAAGCTCCAACAGCAGATGGAGCGTGAGAAGAAGAAGGAGGAGAAGAAGCAGAAGGAGAAGAAGGAAGAGGAGATAAAGATAATAGAGATACACGAGGGCATAACCGTAAGGGAACTGGCGGACATGCTTGGTGTCCCAGCCAACAAGGTTATGGAAGCACTACTGAAGAAGGGAATACTTGCAACCATAAATCAGGCTGTCCCTACCGATGTGGCAGTTGAGATAGCGGAAAGCTACGGATTCCTCGCGGAGGCGAAGAAGGAGGAGGAAGAGGAGGTTCTTATAGAAGAGATCCCCGACAGACCCGAAGACCTGAAGCCAAGACCCCCTATAGTCGTTGTTATGGGACACGTTGACCACGGGAAGACAACCCTCCTGGACACCATAAGGGAAACGAACATAGCGGAGAGGGAAAAGGGAGGCATAACCCAGCACATAGGAGCCTCTCAGGTGAAGCTCCCTGACGGAAGGCTGATCACCTTCTTAGATACACCCGGTCACGAAGCTTTCACAACCCTCAGGGCGAGGGGTGCTCAGATAACGGACATAGCTGTCCTTGTGGTCGCTGCGGACGACGGCGTTATGCCCCAGACGGTTGAGGCCATAAACCACGCCAAAGCCTTTGATGTTCCCATAATAGTTGCTGTTAACAAGATAGACAAACCCGGTGCAGACCCCATGAGGGTGAGAAGAGAACTCTCCGAGCACGGACTCATACCCGAGGACTGGGGAGGCGACACAGTCTTCGTTGACGTTTCCGCAAAGACGGGACAGAACGTTGATCAGCTCCTTGAGATGATAGGTCTCGTAGCGGACATACTTGAGCTAAAAGCTAACCCCAATAAGAGGGCAAAGGGTGTGATCATAGAGACAAAGCTTGACAGGAAGAAGGGTCCCACGGGAACGGTTATAGTTCAGGAAGGAACGCTTCGCGTTGGAGACATATTCGTTGCAGGTATCACCCACGGAAGGGTGAGGGCGATGTTTGACGACAAGGGGAGGCAGGTCAAAGAAGCGGGACCATCCACACCCGTTGAGGTTCTCGGATTTGAAGAGCTCCCTGAGGCTGGTGATACCCTCGTGGTTGTGGAAAGTGAAAAGAAGGCGAGGGAGCTTGCGGAGAAGATAAGGGAGAAGAGGGAGAAGGAGGAAAAGATCGCCCAGAGCATGAGACTTGAGGACATATACAGGAAGATAGAGTCGGGTGAGATAAAGGAGCTAAGGATCATAGTCAAGGCGGACACAATGGGTTCCCTTGAAGCTCTGAAGAAGTCCCTTGAAGAGCTCTCCACTGAGGAGGTATCGGTGAGGATAATACACGGGGCGGTGGGAGGAATAACCGAAAACGACGTCATGCTGGCGAAGGCTTCCGGTGCGATAATCATAGGCTTCAACACGAGACCAGACCCCAAGGCGAGGGAGCTGATAGAGAAGGAGAAGGTTGATGCCCGTATGTACGGGATAATCTACCAGGTCATAGACGACGTTAAGAAAGCCCTCCAGGGTATGCTCACTCCCGTTGAAAGGGAGGAGGTTCTCGGCTCTGCGGAGGTAAGGGCTACCTTCAAGGTAAAGAAGTTCGGAACGGTTGCGGGATGCTACGTGCTTGACGGCAAAGTTGTTAGGGGTGCCAAGGCGAGACTGATAAGGGACGGAGTGGTCGTTTACGATGGGCAGATAGAGACCCTGAAGAGGTTCAAGGAGGACGTTCAGGAAGTTGCCCGCGGATACGAGTGCGGTATAAAGCTCAAGGACTTCAACGATGTCAAGGTGGGTGACGTAATAGAATGCTACGAGATAAAGTTAGAACAGCCAACGCTCTGAGTGTAAACGAGATATACGAGACCATTCAGGGTGAGGGAACCCTTTTAGGGACACCCTCAATCTTCGTCCGCTTACAGGGGTGCAACCTAAGGTGCCCCTGGTGCGACCAGCCGGAGGCTCTTGAGTTCAGAGAGGATCACCTTTCCATAGAGGACGTTTTAAATAGGGTTAAGGAGTCAAAGTTCAGACACGTTGTTATAACAGGCGGGGAACCCCTTGCCCAGCCAGAGCTACATAAACTCGTAAAATACCTCCTTGAGGAGGGCTTCTCCGTCCAGATAGAGACCAACGGAACCCTATGGAACGAAAAGCTTGAAAGCGTAGCCAAAGAGATACACATAACATGCTCCCCAAAGGCGGTAGCCAGGTTCTTCGTCCATCCCAAGGTGCTTGAGTACGCCCGTGAGCTGAAGTTCGTGGTTGATGAGGTTTTTTCCGGAGAAGTGCTCCTAAGGGGAGAGTTTCTGCCCTTTCTGGAGAAAGGTGTTGTCGTCCTTCAACCGGAGGGCAACAAAGAAGAGTTCTTCAGGAAAGCTCTCAGGATACAGAAGGAGCTTGCCAGCAGAGGGTTTAACCCGCGAGTCATCCCCCAGGTACACAAGTTCTTCGGTCTGCCGTGAGTGAACCGGAAAGAGCTATTATTTATGCCCTTTATACTTGCAATAAGTAGGGCTTATACTATAATTAAAGTTTGATATGATTGATATATCTAAGCTCAAAACCTTTGTTACAGTAGCGGACCTGGGGAGTTTCTCAAAGGCTTCCGAGATCCTGTACATAACCCAGCCCGCGGTAACCCAGCAGATAAAGGCTCTTGAAAAGACCATAGGTGCCAAGCTCTTCCAGAGGCAGGGAGGGAAGATGTGTCTCACCGAGGAGGGGAAACGCATATACGAGATAGCGAAGATACTCTTAGGGAGCTACGAGGGTCTCATGGAGGAGATAGCAAAGATAAAGAAAGACCTCAAGGACAGCCTCTTTCTCGGTGTAAGTGCTACCCTGAGCGAGTTCATAATCCCATCACTGATAGCGGAGTTCCACAGGGAGTTTCCCAGTGCCACGGTGAAGGTGTTTACAGGGAACTCCCATGACGTTGAGGAGGGGCTTCTCTCCGGTGTCTTGAACCTCGGGATAATAGAGAGGGAACCATCCAACAAGTTCGTGAGCGTCCCCTGGCTGGAGGACGAGATAGTCTTCTTCACATACCCGGAGAACCCGATAGCCAACTCGGGAGAGATAGAGCCCGAAGACCTGTACCAGATAGACCTCGTGATGAGAGAGATGAACTCGGGGACGAGAAAGATAGTTAGGGAGACCTTGGAGAAGCTGGGTATAGTGTTTGAGAGACTGAACATAAAGATAGAGGCTAACAACAGCAGAACTATCATGCACATCGTAAAGAGCGGTTACGGCTCCTCTTTCCTCTCAAAGGGTCTTATAATAAGGGAGATAGAGGGGGGTTCAATAGTTCCCGTCAAGATAAAGGGCTTCAAGGTAAAGAGAAGGTTCAACATCATATACCCCAAGACATCAAACGTAACCTTCTTGGCGAGCAACTTCGTTAAGTTTATCCTCTCAAAGACCCAGGAGAGCGTCCCGGAGCACGTTTAAGAATGAAAGCCATAGTATTTGACGTTGACGGCGTTATAGTGGATGTACGGGAGAGTTACCACTACGCTATAAAGGAGACAGCGGAGTTCTTTCTCGGTAGAGAGGTACCGCTTTCAGCGGTGAAGGAGATAAAGTACTCAAGGGCGATAAACAACGACTGGGACGTTACCCACGAAGTGATCAGGGAGTTTGGAGGTAGTGCGGATTACAAGAAGCTCGTTGAAAAGTTTACGGAGATATACGAGAAGCTCAAGTACAGGGAGAAGCAGATAATACCCACGGAGCTCTTCAGGGAGCTAAAGTCCGCAGGTGCACCGCTGGGTATAGTTACGGGAAGACCCAAAGAAGACCTGGAGTTCGTACTTGACAGGTTCGGCTTGAGGGAGTTCTTTGACGCGACTGTGGACGAGGACGATATAGCTGACAAGAACCTAAGAAAACCCCACCCCTTCCCCCTTCATCTATGCATGGAACTCTTGAATGCCAAGGAGGGAATATACGTTGGAGACAACGGCGCGGACATGGAGATGGTTCACTTCTACAGGAAGCTGTACGGAAAACCCATGAAGTTCGTCCACTTCAAGAAGGTTGTTGACCTTGACCTCCCCGCTGATTTCTCAACCGAAAATGAGGAAGAGCTCAGGAAGTACCTTCTTCAAGAGGTTTCCCGGAGTCAGGGAGCAGAACAGGTATTCCTTCCCTGACCTCGTAGTAAACCCTGCATCTGTCGCACACGAGTATCTCCTTCTCTTCCAAGTACCGGAGTTCCCCCTTACACACCGGGCAGGCAAGAATATCCAGGAGCTCTTTTTCAAGCATCAGGTACTCTCCTTAACATACTCCCAGAGCTCGTTCATGAACCTCTTGAACTCTCCGAGCTCCTTGCTACCGAGCTTCTTAGAGAGCTCAGCCTCATCAAATACAAGCTCCCCCGTCGTAGGGGCGTAGTCTACATACTGGAGGTCAGCTATCTCAAGGTCAAATACGCACATGTACTGCTGGGCTTCTTTCTTGAAGAAGACGAACTCAGCCTCGTAGGGCTTTGAAACCTTCGTCTCCCACTGAAAGGAGCCTCCAAAGGGGTTTTCCCAGTACTGTTCGTTCTCAGCCATGCAGAACTCAGCCCTCTTCACGGACATAAGGTCGTACATGAGCTCTCCATCGTAGGTCATGACAGCCCAGACCCTATCGTTCTTCAGCGGGTTCAAGAGAAACGTTACGGTGTTTTCCATCCGAAGAAACCTCCCTTTGGTAATATTATAAGGGACATGCGCTTTCGCATTTTCGTATCCGGGATCGTGCAGGGGGTGGGATTTAGGGCTTACACCCAGAGGGTGGCGGAGAGCTATGGGCTATCTGGGTGGGTCAGGAACCTGCCCGACGGGAGGGTTGAAATCCTCGTGGAAGGTGACGAAGAAGTTCTATGTAACTTTGTGAGAGATGTATGGAGAGGACCAAGGCTATCAAGGGTGGAGAGGTTGGAGATAATCAAGGAGGAATCCGATGAGCCTCTTCTTGGCTTTGATATTCGCTATTAGTCTGTTTGCAGGGGATGCCTTCTCTGCAAAGTGCAGGCTCTATCACAAGGTCAGACCGGGTGATAGCCTCTGGAAGGTAGCGGACAGGTACAACATGTATATAAAGGATATACTGAGGGCTAATCCCAGACTGAAGAAGAGGAAGTTCCTGAGAGTGGGGCAGAGGATATGCATACCCTACAAGAAGAGGGTGGTAAGGAGGGCTAAAAGGAAGCACATAAAGGGCTACATAGTTTACAGAGTGAGACGTGGGGACAGTCTGAAGAAGATAGCGAAGAGGTTCGGTGTCAGCTGGAGGGAGATAAAGAGGTTCAACAGACTGAGAAGTAGTGTGATAGTGGTGGGACAGAAGCTGAAGATACCGGGGAAAAGGAGCTACGTAAAGAACCACAGGAGGAGCTACAGGAGGGGAGAGGTAGTTTACATAAAGTACAGGGTGAGGAGGGGAGACAGCCTCCGGAAGATCGCAAAGAAGTTTGGGATAAGGTGGAAGGATATAAAGAGAGTAAACAGGATGAAGAGCGATATAATCCGTGTGGGACAGCTTATAAAAGTCCCCGTTCCCAAGAGAGCTTTTGAGAGGAGGTACGTGGACAAACCGAAGGTAAACCTCGCCTTCCTCCCCGTTGACGGCAAGGTTGATAAGAGCTCAAGGGGAGTTGACATATACACCTCCTGCGGTGAGAAGGTGAGAGCGGTTGATACGGGAAGGGTCATATACAGTGGTGACGACCTTACGACCTACGGTAACATGATCATAGTTGAGCACCCCGGCTATCTATCCATATACGCCTACAACATGCAGAACCTTGTGGAGAGAGGAGACAGAGTTGATAAGGGTGAGGTGATAGGAAAGGTGGGTCTCAAGCCAGGCTCAGGAAAGTGCGCCCTGCACTTTGAGATAAGGTCAAAAGACGGTGCAGTACTCAATCCCCTTGAATACCTTGGTAAAAAGTAATACAATATTGGTTTCCTGAAGAGGAGAGTGAGATGAAGACATACAGGGTTAAGCCTAACGAGGTTGAGAAGAAGTGGTACGTGGTTGACGCGGAAGGAAAGGTTCTGGGAAGGCTCGCCAGTGAGATAGCCAAGATACTGAGGGGCAAGCACAAGCCCTACTACCAGCCGGACGTTGACTGCGGTGACTTTGTGGTAGTCGTAAACGCAGAGAAGGTCAGGGTGACTGGGAAGAAGCTTGAACAGAAGAAGTACTACAGGCACTCCAACTACCCCGGCGGGCTTAAGGAGAGGAACCTAAAATGGATGCTTGAGAATAAACCCGAGGAGGTCATAACCCTCGCGGTCAAGAGGATGCTTCCCAAAAACAGGCTCGGGCACCGGATGCTCAAGAAGTTGAAGGTCTATAGAGGAGCGGAACATCCTCATAAAGCCCAGAAGCCAGAGCTGTTGGAGGTTAAGGCATGAAATTGAAAGACTTCAGGATAACTCCTGAAAACTCCCACTACGGAACCGGAAGGAGAAAGGAGTCCATAGCGAGGGTATGGATACTGAAAGACCAGCCGGGAAAGTTCGTGGTAAAGGTTGACAAGACAGGAAAGGAGTATGACCTGAAGGACTACGTCCAGAGGGAGACCCTGTTCCAAAAAGTTATGCTACCCTTCAAGGTAACAGGAACGGAAGGGAAGTTCGGCATATACGCTACCGTTGAGGGAGGTGGGATCTCCGGTCAGGCTGAGGCAATAATGTACGGAGTAGCAAAGGCTCTGCTGTCCCACAACCCGGATTTTAGAAGCTCTCTCAAGAAGGCAAAACTCCTCACGAGGGACGCCAGGGAGAAGGAGAGGAAGAAGTACGCACAGATGGGTGCAAGGGCAAAGTACAGGTGGAGCAAACGTTAAAGGTCTGCATATACGGAGCGACAGGATACACAGCTTCGGAGCTTCTGAGAGCACTCATAGAGCACCCCTACGTTGAAATAACGGGGCTCGTATCCCACTCAACCGCTGGCAAGAAGGTTTCCGAGGTCCTTCCCCATCTTGCACCTGCACTGGGAGAAAGGACTCTTACCCCAGAACCAGAGGAGGACTTTGACCTCGCATTCCTCTGCCTTCCCCACTCAGCGTCCATGGAGCTTGTCCCAGAACTTCTTTCAAAGGGTAA
Source organism: Aquificaceae bacterium (assembly GCA_015492115.1). Taxonomy (GTDB): domain Bacteria; phylum Aquificota; class Aquificia; order Aquificales; family Aquificaceae; genus Hydrogenivirga. Next base: position 13,258 of record WGFS01000012.1, on the reverse strand, counting down.
AAAGGTAGTAGATCTCTCGGGAGCTTACAGGATAAGGAACAGGGAAGCCTACCCGGAGTTCTACGGTTTTGAGCACGGGCATGCTGAACTCCTTGAAAGGGCGATTTACGGTCTTCCTGAGCTTTTCAGGGAAGAGATAAAAGGGGCAGACCTGGTCGCAAACCCCGGGTGTTATCCGACCGCAACACTCCTCGCCATCTACCCACTACTCAGGGAGGGAATAGACTTTGATAGCGTCATAGTCCACGCCCTATCGGGCGTATCAGGGGCAGGCAGGAAGCCCAAACAGAGCTTTCACTTCCCCGAGATGGAGGAGAACATCTTCGCTTACTCTGTAGAGAGGCACAGGCACACTCCCGAGATGGAGGATGTCATATTTAGGCTCTCCGGGAGAAAGCTGAATCTCAGGTTCACACCTGTGGTTGTCCCCACAGCGAGGGGTATGCTATCAACGGTCTATGTGAAAACCGAATTCAAAGAGCTGAGAGAAATTTACATGAACACTTACGAGGGTGAGCGTTTTGTTCGTATATCGGACACACCTCCCATGACAAAGTGGACTCTGGGAACGAACAACTGCGTTATATTCCCAACCTACGACGAGCGCACATCAACAGCTGTGATAATCTCCGCCATAGACAACCTTGGAAAGGGAGCGTCCCTGCAGGCTGTCCAGAACATGAACCTCATGGCTGGCTTTGAAGAGGGACTCTCAATACCGAAAGTCCCCAAATTCCCATAAGAAATTCTCTATATGCGAATTATTTTAAATTAGACTTATTTATCGGTGCATAAGCAACAATTAATAATTTTTAAAAGACCTTTCTTCTAAATTATTTACTGCCATGCTGAAGCTTTTGGCGCTTCTGATTATTGGAATATCAGCATTTTCTTATTCGCAGGTTGAAGGGTGGGTAACCGACTTCAACGAAGGGATAAGGCTGGCAAAGTCCCAGAACAAGGAGGTGCTTCTTTACTTCTACGGAGACCACTGCCCCTACTGTATGCAGATGGAGGAGTTTGTCCTCGGTGACCCCGAGGTTGATCGTTATATAAGAGAAAGGTTCGTTGTCGTGAGCTTAAACATAAACAGTTCTGAGGAACTTGACAGGAAGTTTAACGTCTTTGGAACTCCCTACTTCGTCGTTTACGACCCGGAGAATGATAGAATAGTGCTGAGGATATTTGGAAGTAGGGAGAGGGAAGATTTTTTGAGCTTGCTAATCAAAGCTTGTAAGAAATCCAGCTTAAGGAGGTGTTAGGAATGATTACAAGAAGGGACCTGTTCAAGGTCGCAGGAGTGGGAGCGGTGGCTCTAGCAGCAGCTCCCGGATTGGTGGGTCAGTCCTTCGGGGCGAAGAAGATCTCCATTGACGACTCCCTGAAGGAGCACTTAGGGGTAGGTCTCTCCGGTCTTAAGGAGAGCAATCTGATCACCATCAAGGCACCCACGATAGCGGAATCAGGAGCGAACGTCCCGGTTCAGGTATCCGCTAACATACCCATTGAGCAGGTTGAATCCCTGCACATCTTCGCTGACAAAAACCCCAACCCGTGGCTCATATCCGTCGATCTATCACCGATGAACGGTGAAGTTTTCCTCGCAACAAGGATCAAGCTCGCTAAAACTTCTCCCGTAAGAGCTGTGGTGAAGATGAAGGATGGCACGCTTCTTGCTGCTGCCAAAGAGGTCAAGGTTACAATCGGTGGTTGTGGATAAACAAAAACTTATAAGGAGGTAGGAGATGGCTATAGGAAGAGCTATAGTAAGGGTTCCGAGAAGGATAAGCAAGGGGCAGACCTTCAAGATCCAGATGGTTATAACCCACCCCATGGAGACCGGCTTCAGAAAGGACAAGAAGACCGGTAAGATCATCCCAGCGCACTACATAACAAAGGTGGAGTTCTACTTTAACGGAAAGAGGGTAACCACAATGCACACGGGAGCGGGGTTGAGCAGAAATCCATACTTCGCCATAAAGATGAGAGCGTCGGAGTCTGGAACTCTAACCATAAAGTACGAGGACAACAAGGGAGGCAAGTGGCAGAAGTCCGTAAAGATCAACGTTTCCTAAAAAGGAGGGGTTTAAGATGAGGAAGAAGATTATATTTGCTTCCGCTATAGCTGGAGGGGTTGTGCTCACAGCAGCAGTGGCTCAGCAGTTGCCCGATCAGTACAAACAGCTCCTAGAGCTCGGTATGCACCCTGGTTATGCCTATCTGGACGAAGGAGAGGATTACTTCCACAATCTGAAGGGACCCAACGGAAAAACTTGTGCTTCGTGCCATGGACAGGACGCATCTAAGCTTGTGGGTGCTTACGCTCACATGCCCAGATACTACAAGGATATAGGTAAGGTGGCGGACATAGATATAAGGATGCTCAGCTGTATGACCAAGTACATGGGCTTCCCCAAGAGCAAGGACTTCATAAAGAAGTACACGAAGAAGTACAGGGTTCCTCTCGCAACCTACGTAGCTTCCAAGAGCAACGGTATGAAGATAGACGTTAAGCTTGACGATCCCCAGGAGAAGGAGCTCTACAAGTACGGAGAGAAGCTATGGTGGACACGTTCAGGTGCAAGGGACTTCTCCTGCGGTATATGCCACACCGTCCTGTCTGACAAGAGGATAAGACAGCAAGCACTGCCAAACCCAGTCAGAGACAAACTTTACAAACACTGGCCCACATACAGGTACTCCAACGACAAGATGTGGACGATGGAGGACAGGGTGAGATCCTGCTTCAAGGCATTCCTGCTCTATGTGAACAAATGGGACAAGAAGAAGGACTGGATCAAGAAACCGCCACCTTACTCCAAAGAGGTGGTAGCCATAGAGCTTTACATGAAGCACAAGGGTAACGGAGCTATCATAAACGTTCCCGGATTCATAAGGTAATAAGGAGGGGCGAAGATGAAGAAGATAGTTATTGCAGGAGCTTTTGCCGGTTTAGGACTTTTGGTAGCATGTCAGCCCGCAGCCCAGAGGGCGGAGGCACCCAAGGCTGAGAAGAAGAAGCTGAGCGCTGAAGAAAAGTTCAAGATTGCCCTCTTTAAAAACCAGGATAAGTGGCAGAAGGCTTGTTCCAACCCAACCCAGCTCGTTCCGGAGGGGATAGACATAGACACCTTCAAGAAGGAGATGCTGGCTACCGTGAAGTACCCCGAAGGCGGAGTCATGGGAGACTGGAAGAAGGGTGAGAAACTCTTCGGTGACCCAAGGAAGCAGGGTAAGAGTCTGAGGGGTAACTGTTACGCCTGTCACTGTGGAGATCCCACCGTTATAGCCTGTGGTAACATAGGACCCTCTCTTAGAGGCTACGCAAAGAGAGGCAAAGATCCAAAGGAGACCTACATCAGGATATACAACTCCTGGGCTCAAAACCCCTGCTCAGTCATGCCCAGACTTGGATACCACGGAGTCCTGAAGCCCCAAGAGATAGCGGATATAGTTGCCTTCCTGCATGATCCCAGCTCTCCCATCAACAAGTGAAACCGCTAAAGGGGGACCTCGGGTCCCCCTGATTTCCAACATAGATTTCCATTTTGTGTTATTTCTTTTTTTTATGTTTAGAGGAGGTGACGGCAGATGCATCTGACACGTAGGGACTTTTTAGAGCTTGCCATTGTAACGGGGGCGTATCTTAGCGCCAATCCCGTTTCCGCTCTTGCCAACATGAAGTACGAGGACATAATGAGGTTCAAGCCTGTTGGGAACGTTACTCTCCTGTTTACAACTGACACCCACGCCCACCTGGACCCTCTCTACTTTGCGGAGCCTATGAACTTAGTAGCTCCGAAAAAGCTTGCCGGGACACCCGGATACATAACAGGCTGGGACTTTCTCAGATATTACAAGATATCACCCGGAACCCTTGAGGCTTACTTCACAAGCTGTGTGGACTTTCCCAAGCTTGCCCACAAGTTTGGCAAGATGGGTGGTGCAGCACACATCACAACGATCATCAAGCACGTGATAGCTGAGAGGGGAAGGGACAAAGTCCTCGTTATGGACGGTGGGGACACCTGGACCACCACAGCGATAGGAACGTTCACCGAAGGTAAATCCGTGGTTGACTGGATGAACTACACCAAGTACGACCTTTTCGTCGCTCACTGGGACTTCACCTTTGGAAAGGAGATATTCCTCAAGAGGATAGATGACCTGAAGAAGGGAGGCTGTGAGTTCATATCCCATAACATAGTTGATGAGCTCTGGGGTGAGCTGGTCTTCAAGCCTTACAGCATAAGAGAGGTAGGAGGAGTCAAGCTCGGAGTAATAGGAAGCTCCTTCCCCTACACCCCTATAGCTAATCCGAAGCAGTTCGTTGAGGGGTGGAGCTTCGGTATAAGGGAGGAGCAACTGCAACAGTTTGTAAATGAACTAAGGGAAAAGCACAAGGTGGATGCGGTTATCCTCCTGAGTCACAATGGGCTCCCGCTTGATACGAAACTTGCGAAGGTTGTCAAAGGAATAGACGTCATCATCTCGGGGCACACCCACGACGTTACACCCCAGGCTGTCAGGGTGGGGAAAACTCTCATAGTTATAGCTGGATCCCATGGAAAGTTCGTTGGAAGGCTTGACCTTGACATAAGACATGGCAGGATAAGGAACTACAACTTCAAGCTCTATCCTGTAGCGACAAACCTTGTACCCGCTGACAGGGGAGCCCAGAAGATAGTGGACAGGTGGAAGGCTGAAGTAACCAAGACCCACAAGCTCAACGAGGAGATAGGAACAGCAGAGGTAATGCTCTACAAGAGAGACACCTTCTTCTCCACCTGGGACTGGCTCGTTGGTGAGGCTATAAATGATTACTACGGTGGTGACCTTGACCTCGTTCTCTCCCCCGGATACAGGTGGGGAACGACAGTCCTGCCGGGACAGAAGATAACGAGAGACCACGTTTACGACTACACAGCTATAACCTACCCCAACGTGTACGTACTCAAGAGAACAGGCAAGGATATTGTCGCGAGGATGGAAGATGTGGCGGACAACGTATTCAATCCTGATCCCTTCTACCAGCAGGGTGGAGACATGACAAGGCTCTGGAACGTTGAGTACGAGATAGAGGTTTACGGACCCCAGTACAAGAGGATAAAGAACGTATGGATCGGTGGAAAGCCCCTCAAGGAAAACAAGGAGTACCTTATGGCTGTCTACGGCGGACCACCACCTCCCCCTGACGCTGTACACCCAGACTACAAATCCGTCCCCGTGTACGACATACTCATAGACTACATAAAGAAGAAGGGCAACATAAAGGTAAGGACGAAACCCAACGTCAAAGTCCTTGACGCTCCCTACAAGACTTACGAGGAGTGTTTCGGAACATGAGAGCGATAATCTTCCTCGTGGGCGGTCTTCTGGCCGTCCTCGCCTTTATGTTTTACGTTAAAACCCACCTCATAACACCCGAGAATATGTTCTTCTTCACCCTTGAAGTAAAGGGAGGGAAAAAACATCAGGAGGTAGTTGAAGAGCTCGTCAAGAAGCTTAATGAGAAAGGGCTTAAGGTCATACGCACCCTTCCCATGTCAAAGGTCATTCATGAGAGGGGTGTGAAGGATTTTCCCAACTACACAACGATCCTTGCCTGCGATATAAAGGAGAAGAAGGAGTTGCTGAGAAAAGTCCCCTTCATGAATGTCCTCATACCATGTAGCGTTGTGGTTTATGAAAGGAAAGGAAAGCTTTACATAACCGCACCCAAGGAGTTTCTCCTCATAAAGGATTACTCCCAAGAGCTTGGAGACAGAGATGCTCAGCTGATAGCGGACGTGTATCAGAAGCTTCGCATAGCCATAGCGGAGGTTGCCGAGGAGGGGAGAGAATGATAAGGGTGATACTTGTACTCATACTGTTCGTAGCATCCTTCTCCTTTCCTCAGGAGAGAGAGAAACACCCCCTCCAGTACGAAGAAGTTATAAAGGGAATGGACTTTGAGGACGTTAAACTCTTACTGAAAACCGCACTTGATGGGAGAAATATGAACGTTCTGGGTGTGGTTGACGTGGCTAAAGAGAAACCTCGTTTTTCCTACATGCTCGTTTGCAACCTGTCTTACGCTGAAAAGATATTCAGAGAGATGCCTCAGCTCGGCGTTATGGCTCCCTGCAGGGTGTACCTCTATGAGAGGAAGGATGGTTCGGTAGTCGTAGGCTTCATAAACGTTGATACCCTTCTCAGGCTATTTGGCAAAAAGCTCTCCAAAGAGGCAAAGGAGGTTTTCAAAAAGGCTGACAGGGAGGTAAAGGACGCAATAAAAGAGGTGAGGGGAGAGTTATGAGAACCCTTTCAGTTCTCGTCCTGCTTTTATGGGCGGGTCTGTCTCTCGGAGGCAATTACCCCAAACACGTTAAAGAAACTTTAAGGAAGATAAAGGACAACGTTTACGGGGTCTTCGGCGTTTACGAGCAGGTGAACTATAAGAACAGGGGCTTTATCTCAAACGCTTACTTTGTAGTAACTGAGGATGGTGTCCTTGCCATAGATGCCCTCAGCACCTATGAGCTCGGTAAAGAGCTCGTTGAAACCATAAGGAGTGTGACCAAGAAGCCGATAAGGTTCGCGGTGATAACCCACTACCACACGGATCACTTCTACGGAGTCGGGGCTTTCAAGGAAGAGGGGGCTGTTATAATAGCCCACGAATGGGCCTTTGACTACCTCTCACAGCCTTCAAGCTACAGCTTCTACAGATCCAGGCAGAAGCTCCTGAAGGAGCACATGAAGGGGACAAAGATGATCCCTCCCGACATAACCATAACTCAGGGGCTTGATATACACATGGGTAATAAAAACTTTGTGGTCAGGCACTACTGCAAAGCCCATACCCCGGGGGACATAGTTATCTGGATGCCGGATGAGAAGATCCTCTTCAGCGGAGACATAGTCTTTGATGGACGACTGCCCTTCTTAGGCTCTGGAAACTCAAAGACGTGGCTGGTGTGCCTCAAGAAAATACTTGAGCTTGACCCAAAAATTTTACTCCCAGGACATGGAAAGCCCATGCTTACGAAGGAGAGGATAAGGGACAGGGTGAAGTGGACTTACAAGTACATAGACGACCTAAGAAGAACTGTAAGGAAGATGATAGAGGATGGTCAGGACGTAGATTACGTTAGGGAACACATAAACGATGCCCTCCTTGAAATAGACCCCTCCTACGCTCAGGTTCCTGTCTTCTTCAAGGTCAACCCTGTTAACGCCTACTACGTTTACTTTGAGGTTGAGAACGAGCTACTGGAAGAGGGTGAGTGAATATCGGTGAACACAAGGATCTCTCCTCTTACCCGTGAAGCGGGTATATCTTCACCCTTCAGCAACTTTTCAAGGACTTCCCTCTTTTCCTCTCCGAGAACGAGGAAGACCACCTTAGAAGACAGGTTTATGTAACTAAGACTCATGCTTATCCTCTCAAGTCCGTCGGGGGACACGGATGTGCAGGCGTTCTCACCGCAGGGATCACAGGGAACCCCGGGAAAGATGGAGGCAGTGTGCCCGTCCTTTCCTACACCCAGAAGTGTCAGATCCATGCTCCCTGCCTTTGAGAGGGCTGTGTCAAGGTCCATGCAGGCTTCCTTTAAGGGAAGTTCGGTCTTCACCCTGTAGATCTTTGCCCTGTCTCCGAGGGTCTCTCTCAAAAATCTGTAGTTGCTCTTCGGGTCTTCTGAAGGGACGTAGCGCTCGTCGGTTGGGAATATGAGCGTTCTCTCCCATAGGGTAAAGCCTTCTCTCAGCATCTCGTAGGTTCTGCGGGGTGAACTTCCCCCTGCAAGTCCCAGCTTTACCACACCCTTCTTGGATATTACCTGCGACGCATACTTAGAGATGAAGTCAGCGAGTCTTTGGCCCACCTCCTCCGGGTTTTCTTCTACAACGAGTTTATACAACGACCCACTTCCTCCCGTCCTTCTCTATGAACTCTCTCGCCTCTCTGGGTCCCCAGGTGCCGGGTTTGTAGAGTGGGACGTCTGGATCCTCCTTCCAGCGGTCTATGATGGGCTGGATTATCTCCCAGGACAGCTCCGACTCGTCCTCCCTTATGAAGAGGGTCTGGTCTCCCTCAAAGATGTCTCCAAGCAGGGTCTCGTAGGCTTCCGGTGGGCTCTGCCCGAAGTGTTTGGCAAGGTCTATCTCCATGGAGCTCTCCATGGGGCAGGCGAGGAGTCCCGTGGGGGGCATCATCTGAAACCTGAAGACCACCCTCGTTCCGGGCGCTATCTCAAAGGCGAGCTTGTTCCTGTCGGGTGTGCAACCCAGCAGTCTCCCGAAGTTGCCGGGCACCTCTCTGAAGACTATTACAGCTTCGGTCTTCTTCTCCTTTAGCTTCTTGCCGGTTCTCAGGTAGAAGGGGACACCTTCCCAGCGGAAGTTCTCTATGAAGAGCTTGACCACCGCAAAGGTCTCGGTGTTTGAGTCCCTGCCGAGTTCGTGGGTGTATCCGCTGTACTGCCCTCTCACCGCAAAGCGGTCTACTTCCTCTCTACCAAACCTCCTTACGGAGGCGAGAACCTTTACCTTCTCGTCCCTGATCCTCTCCGCATCCATCACCGCAGGAGGCTCCATGGCGAGGAAGCAGAGTATCTGCATAAGGTGGTTCTGAACCATGTCCCTCAGAGCACCCACCCTGTCGTAGTAACTCGCCCTTCCCTCAAGACCGAGGGTCTCGGTGGCTGAGATCTGGATGTTGTCTATGAAGTTCTTGTTCCATATCCCCTCAAAGATGTAGTTGGAGAACCTGACGGAGAGTATGTTCTGGATGGGGACTTTGCCGAGGAAGTGGTCTATCCTGTATATCTCCTTCTCGGTGAAGTAGCGCTTGAGCTGGAAGTTCAGCCTCCTTGCGGACTCAAGGTCAAACCCGAAGGGTTTCTCTACAACCATCTTCCTCGGATTTGGGAACCTCTTGAGCACAGCACCTGTGTAAACTATCGCGGTCTCAAAGAGCTGGGGTGGCAGGGAGAGGTATATTATCACCTCCGCCCCGGGAAAGGACTCCACCTCCTTAGCCAGGACCCGGTAGCTCTCCTTATCCTCCACATTAAAAGGAACGAACTCTATGAGTCTCGCAAACTTATCCTCCAGCTCCTTAAGGGTTTCATCAAGCTTCCCTCTATCCCTACCGAGGGCGTACACCTTCCTCAATCCTTTCAGCTTACCACCCATGTAAAGGTTCTGCAGGCTTGGATAGAGCTTTCTTCTGGCGAGGTCTCCTGTCCCTCCGAATATGAAGATAAGGTATTCCTTACCCATTCCTTTTCTTTACCTCGTGCCTCCCAAACTCGTATCTGAGGGCTGATAGGAGCTTGTCCCTGAAGGAGTCCCTCTGCCTTGAGCGGAACCTGTTGAAGAGTGCGTCCGCTATCACCCAAACCGGAACACCCAGCTCTACAGCAGTCTGAAGAGTCCACCTGCCCTCTCCCGAGTCCTGAACAAAAGGCTCTATGTTTTCCAGATCTCCGAAATCCTTGAAGGACTGGTGGGTGAGATCCATCAGCCAAGACCTTATAACGCTACCCTTGGTGTAAACCCTCGCCACCTCCTCAAGATCAAGCTCGTAGTCGCTCTCCTTCATCAGCTCAAAGCCCTCAGCTATAGCCTGCATCATCCCGTACTCTATCCCGTTGTGAACCATCTTCACGAAGTGCCCAGCACCTGCCTTTCCCATGTAGGCGTATCCGTCCCCTTCGTAGGCGAGGTCCTTGAAAAGCCCCTCTATCTCCTTAAATACCTCTTCCTCCCCTCCTACCATCATGCAGTAGCCCTGCTCCTCGCCCCACACGCCACCGCTCACACCCACGTCAATGAAGTGAACACCCATACGGGAGAGGTCGTTGAACCTCCTCACCGAGTCCTTGTAGAAGGAGTTTCCCCCGTCTATCACGATGTCGCCTTCAACAAGCTCGGGCTTTAGAGAGGAGATGGCTTTATCTACAACGTGGGCGGGAACCATGATCCAGAGTAGCTTTCTGTCTGTGAACTCTCCACAGAGGAAGGACACATCTTCAAAGGCTTCTATCCCTCCCTCCTCTGCCTTATCTCTGGCTTCCTGAGAGAGGTCGTAGCCAAAGACCTTCCAGCCCTTGCGAACCAGCCTCCTGCCTATGCCAAGACCCATCCTCCCCAGTCCGATTATTCCGATCTCCTTTCTCTCCATACCTGTATTCTAACTCCGATAAAATTTTAGATGTGATTGAGAGTTCCTGTAAGACACATGCGGGGTGCAGGTCGGTACTCAGGATAAAACGCTCAGCCATTGAGCACAACGTAAAGGAGCTTTTCAGGTTCAGCGGGAAGAAGCTCATAGCTGTTGTGAAATCGGACGCCTACGGCACGGGTGTAAGGTACATAGCACCCATCCTGAGCGAGCTTCCCGAGGTAGATTCCTTCGCGGTCGCCTGTGTTGAGGAGGGCGTTCTCCTGAGAGAGATGGGGATCAAAGAAGAGATACTGATACTGGGAGGAGTTTTACCCGAGGAACTGTCAGCGGTAAAAGAGTACGGGCTAACGCCCGTGGTTTCAGACATGGAACACCTGAGGGTGATAGGCAAAGAGGACATAAAGTTCCACGTCAAATACGACACCGGGATGGGAAGGCTCGGCTTTGTGGGTGAGTTCATAGATGACCCAAGGGTAGTCGGCGTGATGAGTCACCTCTCAACTCCCGCGGACAGGGAGTTCTCACTGAAGCAGATAGAACGCTTTAGAAATATAGTTGAGAGGTATGGAAGAAGCTTAAAAGTTCACCTTGAGAGCTCCGCAGGTGTGATCTACAGGGTTCCCTACACAACCCACGTAAGGGTTGGACTCGCCATCTACGGGGAGAAACCTCTCAGAGAGTATCCGATCCGTTTAGAACCTGCCCTGAGCGTTGTCGCCCGTATCCTTTCCGTAAAGGAAGTCCCGAGAGATTTCCCTATATCCTACGGGAGGACTTACGTAACGGAGAGAGAGAAGAGAATAGGTGTGATCGCCTTTGGATATGCGGACGGGCTCATGAAGAGCCTCTCAAACAGGGGCTACTTTCTCTACAGGGGAAGGAAGCTACCAATTCTTGGGAACATAACCATGGATATGACGGTCGTTGATGTGAGTGGAACTGACGCACGGGTAGGAGACTGGGTAACCGTGGTTGATGAGGGCAGAACCTTCGGCGATCTCGCAAGGGAGGCGGGCACCATACCCTATGAGCTCATGTGCAACCTCTCAAGCAGGGTGAAGAGAGAGGTCATCTGAGGGAGAGTATCCACTTGGCCAGCTTCTCAGCCTCCTCTCTGGTCACAGGCTGGGGTGTCATGGGTATTGAACCCCACTTGCCCATGCTACCCTTCGTTATGCTCCTGACCAGCTCCTCTACAGCGTTCTCTTTTCCCGCATACTTCTTCGCAACCTCAACGTAGGCGGGTCCCACCTTCTTCTTCTGAACGTCGTGGCAGGCAAAACAGCCCTTGCTGTCCGCCAGAGCGTAAGCCCCAGACCTCTTGAACTCCTGCCCCTTCTCCCTGCCTTTATCAACCTCCGCCTGCCTCTCTTCCTTCTTCACCACCGCTTCCTTTGTCTCCCCTTTGGGCGTCCCCTGTGCCTTTTCCTCCTTCTTCTCACAGGACACGATCATCAAGGAGAGGAGAGCTCCAGCCAACACAACCTTTGCCTTCAACTTCTAACCTCCTGATGAGAACTCTTTGAGTCTCTCCCTTAATATTTTAACAGCCTTATCAACACCCGAAGGGTCACTCCCACCACCCTGGGCGAGGTCTTCCCTTCCTCCTCCACCTCCTTTGAGTACCTTTCCAAGCTCCTTTATCAGCTGGTTAGCCTTAACATCCCCGGAGATCTCCTTAGATACAGCGACAACGGTGGAGAGCTTGCCGTCTCTCTCCGACACCAGAAAGACCACGTCTCTGCCCGTCTTGTGCCTCAGCATGTCCGCAAGGTTTCTGAGCTCTTCAGCCCCAACGTCCCTGAACCTCCCCCAGAAGAGGGTGAAATCTCCCACCTTCTCTCTCCTAACAGAGGTCTCCACCTGTGATTTGAGAAGTTCCTGTCTGAGCCTGCTTATCTCTCTCTCCTTCTCCTTCAGCTCTTCTTTTAGAGACTCCACCCTGGATAGGATCTCCTCGTTCTTTGCATTCAGAGCTGTTCCAACGTCCTCAAGGAGTGTGTGCTCAGCGAAGGCTGTTTCCACCGCCCACCTTCCAGTCTGAGCTATGATCCTCCTGACTCCAGCTCCCACGGAGGACTCGGAGAGTATCTTGAAGTAACCTATGTCGCCAGTCCTTGATACGTGAGTCCCCCCACAGAGCTCCCTTGAGAACTCACCAGCGGATATAACCCTGACCCTATCCCCGTACTTCTCCTCAAATATGGCGACCGCTCCGCTCTTTATGGCGCTCTGGTAGTCCATCTCCTTCACCTGAACGGGCAGGTTCTCCCTTATCTTCTCGTTCACGAGCTCTTCTATCCCTTTGAGCTCCTCCCTCGTGAGGGCATCAAAGTGGGTGAAGTCAAACCTCAGATACCTATCCGCAACGAGGGAACCAGCCTGACGGACGTGCTCTCCCAGGATGTTCTTCAGGGCGGAGTGGAGGAGGTGGGTCGCTGTGTGGTTCCTCATTATGTCCTCTCTCCTCTCCCTGTCTATCCTCGCTATCACCCTGTCTCCCACGCGGAGCGTCCCTTTAAGAACCTTCCCCCTGTGGACTATCACCCCTTCAACGGGACTCTGGGTGTCCTCAACCTTAAAGAGTGCCCTGTCGGTCTCTATAAGACCCGTGTCTCCCACCTGTCCACCCTTCTCCGGGTAGAAGGGAGTCTCCTTCAGAACAAGCTCACCCTCCTCACCTTCGGAGAGCTCGCTAACGAGATCCTCTCCCCTCACTATACCTGTGAGCTCTGTCTCGTACTCGTAGTGCTCGTATCCCACGAACCGGGATGTTTTCCCTATCTCCTTCAGGTGCTGGTAAACGGGCTTTACCTTCTTTGTCTCAACCTTGAAGTGCTTTCTCGCTCTCTCTCTCTGTTTTTCCATCTCTTTATGGAAGCCTGCTATATCTATCTTCAGTCCCCTCTCACGGGCTATCTCGTCTATTAGGTCAAGGGGAAAGCCGTAGGTGTCGTAGGCGGTAAAGACCTCCTCTCCTCGGAGGGTGTCCCTTCCCTCTTCCTTAGCCCTCTCTATCAGCTCTTCAACCGCCTGCATACCAGCTCTTAGGGTTCTTATGAACCTCTCCTCCTCGCCTTTAAC
>WGFS01000011.1 GCA_015492115.1 Aquificaceae bacterium | reverse complement strand
GGTGGGCTACCCGGCGGTGGTCAAGTGTGAGAAGCTCGGCTACGACGGAAAGGGTCAGTACAGGGTATTCAGAAAGGAAGACCTGAAAGAGGTTGAAAAGAACCACTCTCCAGAGGAGAGCTTCGTGGTTGAGGAGTTCGTCAGCTTCCAGAGGGAAGTATCCGCCGTCGGAGTCAGGGATTTGGAGGGAAGGGTAAAGGTCTTTCCCATTACAGAGAACGTTCACGAGGAGGGAATACTCCTATACAACCGGACAGTGGACAGGCTACCCTACGAAAAGGAGGTCGTGGGCATAGTTACCCAGCTGATGGAAGACCTGGGGATAGTTGGTCTCCTCGCTGTGGAGTTCTTCGTAACCGGAGAGGAAGAGGTCTTGATAAACGAGTTCGCCCCGAGACCTCACAATACGGGGCACTACACCCTTGACGGCACATTCACCTCTCAGTTTGAGAACCTTCTGAGGGCTATAACGGGTCTCCCTATCGGCTCAACCCGCCTCAAGGTTCCCACGGGCATGGTGAACATCCTCGGCATATCGCGGGAGGAACTCCCGATGGAGGAGCTCCTTCAGGTGGAAGGAGCAAAGGTTTACTGGTACGGTAAGGAGAGGAAACCCAGGAGGAAGGTGGGTCACGTGAACGTGGTGTCAACGGAGAGGGATAAGCTCGGCGATAAGCTTGATAAACTCCTCAGGATACTCTACCAGAGAGAACCCAGCCTGTCATGAAGATAGCGGTAGAGAAGGTAAGGGAGACGATACCAGAGGTTGAAAGGTATGTAAAGCAGAGGATAAACGAGTTCAGGACGCTGGGAAGGGAGGGAAAGACCCACTACGACTTCAGACCTTTCCTTGAAATTGAGTATGACGCAGGTATATTTTCGGAGCTCTGCTTCTGCATACTCACAGCCAACTCCTCCGCAAGCATGGGCATAAGGATACAGGCAAGGCTCGGAGACGAGGGCTTCATGGAGCTCAGCTACGAAGAGCTCGCAGAGGAGATAAGGAGTCACGGACACAGGTTCCCTGAGCAGAGGGCTGAGAGGATAGTTGAGATGAGGGAGAGGTGGGAAGGGATAAGGGAGCTGATAGATAAGGAAAAGGACAGCAAGAAACTGAGAGAGCTTCTCGCAGACCCAAAGTCTGAATACAAGATCAAGGGCTTCGGGTACAAGGAAGCCTCTCACTTCCTCAGGAACATAGGGGCTGAAGACATAGCCATAATAGACAGGCACGTGTACAGGTTCCTCACCGAGAACGGTCTCTACCCGGAGGTAAAGACGCTCACACCGAAGAGGTACCTTGACGCTGAAAAGGTGCTGGATAAGGTGTGCTCTGAGCTCGGCGTAACCCAGGCTGAACTTGACCTGTACATCTTCTACATAAAGACCAGGAAGGTTCTGAAGTAGTTGATTAAACTCATAAGAGCAAACTTTAAAAGGCTGTTAAAATTACGGAAAAACACCGGAGGTGAAAAGGATGGAGTTCAAGCACGTTTTCGTATGTGTAAATCAGAGACCACCGGGGCACCCGCAGGGTTCCTGTGCTGAGAAGGGTTCAAGGGATGTCTATCAGGCTTTTATGGAGAAGCTCCAGTCAGATCCCGAGCTCTTCATGACCACCGCGGTAACCCCAACCGGTTGTCTGGGTCCCTGCATGATGGGTCCGACGATAGTCGTTTACCCCGAAGGGGTGTGGTACGGCAACGTAAAGGTTGAAGATGTTGACGAGATAGTAAACGAACACCTCAAGGGAGGAAAGCCCGTTGACAGACTGGTAATATCAAAGGGGAAACCTCCGGGGATGTTTTGAAGGAACCGGGACTCAGGCCTGTCCCGGCACTCCCGCCTCTTCAAACTCTATCTCAAGCCTCTCGTGAGGTATTATGGTCGTTATTGCGTGCTTGTAAACGAGAGTCTGCTGTCTCCCGTCCTCTAAGAGTATGGTAAACATATCAAAGGATCTGACCTTGCCCTGAAGCCTCACGCCGTTGACAAGATAGATGGAAACCTTCACTCTCCTCTTCCTCGCCGTGTTCAAAAAGCTCTCCTGTAGTTTGTAAGGCATTATGTTTACCTCCTTATTATCATATTTTCTGTAATATCATACAGTTTTTCCGCCAGTTCTTCATACCTATCTGAACCCTCAAGCTCCTCCAGGAGGTGTCTGGGGAAGATGGACTCACCAAAGTAGGCTCCCAGGAAGGACCCTACGAGGAAGCCTATGGAGTCCGTATCACCCCCGAAGTCTCCATAGGAGTTCACTCCCCACCAGAACCCCTCCATGGGGTTCTCTATGTTTGATAGGAAGATAAAGAGAGCGAGGGGAAGAGCCTCAAAGACGTAGGAACCGTTCCCTATGTTCCTTATAGCCATATACAGGTCAGCCTGCTCGTAGAGTAGCTCCTGGACAAGGTCAAGGGTCTTCTCAAACTTTCTCTCCTTAACGAAACGCTTCAGGGCGTTTATAAAGCGTATCCTCTCGTTGAAGTCTCTCAGGTCAAACTCCTCAAGAACAAGGTAGGATATAGCCGAGCCTAAAACCGCTGAACCCTCCGAGACAGCGTCGCTCCTGTGAGTGAGGAGGGATACGAGCTTTGAACCCTCCACAGCGAGCTCCGGGTTGTAGTAATGGTAGAGTCCTACGACCACACTCCTGAGGATCCCCTCCACCGAGCTGGAGGTCAAACCGTGGGTTGAGGGATTTATACCCCGAGATAAAAGGTCTATCGCTGTCAGGAGGGAGGGGTCTGGGTACCTGTGTTTAGCTTCGTCTTCGTACCACAGCACGAGTCTGTTCAGAAAGTCCCTTATGTCCAGCTCTTTCTTTGAAACTATGCTCTCAAGGAGGAGGATCATTATCGTTGTCTCGTCAGAGGTTTCCTCGGGAAGCTGTCCGTGGGCTGGGCTTGATGGATGGGGAGAGACAAAACCTTCTATCCTGCCACCGTAAAACTCGTACACCTCTTCCTCAACTACATCTTCAACACACTTGCCTATGGCGTCCCCGAGGGCTGAACCCAGTATCACCCCTTTGAATTTCTCCTTTATGCTCTGCATAGTAATAATTTAGGACACTTTTCCATTCTATCCTCCCACCTTTTAAACGCGCGATCCTGCCCTAAATCATCGGACTTCCCGCAAGCGGTAATATAATGTCATCATTAACCAGGAGGGAAATATGGAGCTTCTTATAGATGACCTTTTAAAGACCGTCTCCGACGGTGAACTTCTGAGGATAGCGGAGAAGATTGTTGAGGGTGAAAGGATAGAAGAGGAGGAAGCCCTCTACCTATTCAGGAGCGGAGAACTACCAGCGATAGGACATCTGGCGGAGCTCATAAACCGCAGGAAGAACGGGATGAATGCCTACTTCATAGTGAACAGACAGATAAACCCGACCAACGTATGCGTCTATCAGTGTGATTTCTGCGCCTTCGGTGTGAAGAGGTCTGATCCGAGGGCTTACGAGATGAGCCTTGAAGACATACTGAAAAAGGTTGAGGAGACCTACAGAGCCGGTGGGAGAGAGGTACACATGGTAGGTGGCATACCAGCCCACTGGGGATACGAGAGGTACGTGGAGATCGTGAGGAAAATAAAGGAGAACTTCCCCGAGGTGGTGGTGAAGGCGTGGACTGCAATAGAGATACATCACATGGCGAAGATATCCAAGAAGAGTTACGAAGAGGTTCTTAAAGAACTGAAGGAGGCAGGGCTTGAGGCACTCCCCGGAGGAGGAGCGGAGATATTCTCCGAGAGGGCGAGGAAGATAATAGCACCCAACAAGGCAAACGCCGAGGAGTATCTGGAAGTTCACAGGACAGCCCACAGGCTTGGCATACCAACAAACGCGACCATGCTCTATGGACACGTTGAGACCTATGAGGAGAGGGTAGAGCACCTGTCCAAGCTGAGGGAGATACAGGATGAGACGGGAGGCTTTCAGGTGTTCATACCCTTAGCTTACTGGCCCCAGGGAACACGACTCGGGGGGAGAAGAACCTCTTCCGTTGACGACCTCAAGACTATAGCCATCTCAAGGATATTTCTGGACAACTTTGACCACATAAAGGCTTACTGGGTAACCCTCGGAGAGAAGGTAGCCCAGATAGCCCTGAACTTCGGTGCGGATGACCTTGATGGGACTATTGAAGAAGAGAAGATAGTTCACTCTGCGGGAACGAAATCAGCCTACGGGCACTCCGTTGAAAAACTTGTAAAACTCATAAAGAAGGCAGGGAAGGTGCCCGTGGAGAGGGACACCTTCTACCGCGTTGTCAGGGTTTACAACTAAGCTGTCTGAGCCTCCCTCACCTGCTCCTGGACGCTGAACCAGGCGATTATCAGGAGTATCTCACCGACGAGTGAAACGAGACCACCTATCATTATTATCGCCAGAACAGCACCCACAAACATGAGTAGCCCGCCTGTTTTGAAGAGACCGACTCCCGTCTTATCGGTCATGTAAGAGTTAGCCCTGTACCAGAACCAGGATGCGGTTAGACCTATCAGCCAGGCTACAACCATAACGAGAAAGCCCATTCCACCGAAGTGCATGCCACCTCCCTCTCTCATCTGGGACACCATACCAACAACCATGGTTCCACCACCTAATATGAAAACTACGAGTGCGATCACCCCCGCGATAATTGCCTTTATCACGTTGCCCTTTATCTCAGGCTCCCCCAGCTCATCGGAAGCCTTGAAGTAGGCTATAACCGCCATTATCCAGCCCACGAGGGCGAGTATCCCTACAAAGGGTATCACAGCGCCAAGGATAGAACCCACCAGGGCAACAACCAGCCCCCAGCTTCCGAGCTGCTTCGTCTGCTTACTCATCCCTCACCTCCTTAAATTCAGATTACTTCAAATCTAACTTGCAAAAGATAAAAAAGCAATTAAATTCAAGAACACCATAAAGATTAAGGAGGAACACATGCAGTTCACATTCAACCAGCTCAGTGGCAGGATTCAGAATGCCCTTGAGGAAATTGAGTTCACCAGACCAACACCCATTCAGGAGTCAGCGATTCCCGTCGCTCTTGAGGGGAAGGACATTCTGATCCAGGCAAGGACAGGGACGGGAAAAACGGGAGCCTTTGGGATACCGATAATTGAAAGGCTCCAGAAGGGAGAAAGGGCTCTCATATTAGCTCCAACCAGGGAGCTCGCCATTCAGATAAGGGATCACCTGAGAGACCTCGCAAGGTACTCAAAGGTAAGCGTATTCTCCTTTTACGGTGGGACTTCCGTTGGCAGAGATCTCTCTCTCCTTGAAAAGAGGATCCCCGATGTGGTAGTGGGGACTCCCGGGAGGATCAAGGACCTCATAGAGAGGGAAGCACTGAAGCTCAATACCTTCAGGTACCTCGTTCTTGATGAGGTTGACATAATGCTTGACATGGGCTTCAGGGAGGACATTGAGTGGATAGTTTCCAGGATGCCGAAGGAAAGGCAGACCTTCTTTGTATCTGCGACAGTCCCCAGGGAGATAAAAGAGATAGCTAAGAAATTCATGAAGCCCGATTTTGAACACGTGAGCGTGGAATCAGAGGAGCTAAAGCCGAGGATAAACGAGATAGTCGTGAGAACCCGTTCTGAGATCCACAAAACCCAGGAGCTTGAAAGGATCCTTGAGGAGAACCGGGATGAGAAGATAATTGTCTTTGTGAAGATGAAGAGAAACGCAAAGGAACTCGCCTACCAGCTCAAGAGGAAGGGTTACAACGTTGAAGCCCTGCACGGGGACCTTACCCAGAAGAGAAGGGAGACGGTGATGAAGCTCTTCAGAACGGGTAGGGTAAAGGTTCTGATAGCCACGGACGTTGCCTCAAGGGGTCTGGATATTGAAGGCGTGTCCCTGATAATAAACTTCCACCTCCCCGAGGATCCAAGGGTCTACACCCACAGGATAGGACGAACGGGAAGGCTCGGAAGGGAAGGCACCGCTATAAGCCTCGTCTCACCCTCGGAGAAGAGAAATCTCTGGAGAATAGAGAAGCACAAAGAACAAATGGTATGATGTAAACTTTTTCCGTGAATGAGTTCAGGTTAGAGACCCTTTCACCCGAAGAGAACATGAGGAGGGACGAGGAAGCCCTCCTCTCCTCTGAAAAAGACCCGGAACCCGAACCCAGATTAAGGCTCTACAGATGGGACAGGGTGTGTCTGAGTCTCGGACACTTTCAGAAAGAGAAACCCTCTCTCAAACTCCCAACGGTAAGGAGACCAACTGGAGGCGGTGCACTCCTCCACGGCTGGGATCTATCTTTTTCACTCGTTGACCTGCGGGAGAGGTGGGGATATACACCCACCAGGATATACAGAAAAGTATCCGAGCTGTTTATAAGAACTTTCCTCAACTTCGGAGTGGAGGTAAAGCTGGAGCGCTTCAGAGGTAGTTATCTTGACAGCTTCTACTGCTTCTGGGTTCCCACCCTCGGAGAGTTGACCTGCAGGGGGAGAAAGATAGTCTCCATGGCGATGAGGACTTTGAAAAGGTGTTTCCTCGTTCACGGTAGCATTTACACGGATTTTGATTACAGGAGAGCCCAAGACCTCCTTGGAATTCCGGAAGAGGTGCTGAGAGAGAGGATAGTGTCCCTGAAAGAGATCGGTGTGGAGGAAGAGGAGTTTTTGAAGTCTTTGACCGGAGCTTTTAGAGAGTTACTTAAGCCCGACCGTAACCTCCTCTAAGCTCACCGGTCTTAGGTTCCAGAACTCCACGTTCACATTCACGCATGGGATACCCTTCAGAGAACATCCGCAGGTGGGACCGTATCCATTGTAGTGAACGTGTCCGTGCACCAGCAGGTCGCAGTTCTCTTTGAAGAATATCTCCTCCACCTTCTTCTGTCTCTCGGGGAAGCGCTGGGTTTTCAGATCTAAAGCCGGGTAGTGGGAGAGTAAAAGTCTGTGTCCGTCCAATTCCAGAACAAGAGAGAACCTGTGGATCTCGTCAAAGAACTCCTTTAAAACCTCCCTGCCGAACCTTTCATCGTGGTTTCCCATCACGAGGATCTTCTTCCCGGGGAGCCTTTTCCAACGATTGAGAACCCTGAATTCGTCGTAAAGTTGCCAGGTGAAATCTCCCAGGTGGTAGAGGGTGTCTCCTTCTTTCAGGACGGACTCTAAGCTGTTCAGGATCTCAAACTCGTACCCGAACATCCTGACCTCCGGGTTTAACCTCAGTATGTTGAAGTGGTAGAGGTGGGTGTCAGAGATGAAGTATATCATTCCAGCTTCCCGAGGTGTATCAGGAGGGCTGTTATCGTGGCTGGG
Source organism: Aquificaceae bacterium (assembly GCA_015492115.1). Classification (GTDB taxonomy): domain Bacteria; phylum Aquificota; class Aquificia; order Aquificales; family Aquificaceae; genus Hydrogenivirga. The sequence continues at coordinate 5,639 of WGFS01000011.1, read as the reverse complement.
GTTATGCCGTCTATCCTCGTAGCCTGTCCCACCGTTATGGGTCTCATCTTTTTGAGCTTCTCCCTCGCCTCGTTCGTCAGGCCGTGGATCTTGTCGTAGTCTATGTCTTCGGGTATCTTTATGTCCTCAAGTTTTTTTAGCTTCTCGTTGAGCTTTCTCTCCCTCTCTATGTAGGGTTCGTACTTTAGCTCTATCTCCACCTCCTCACGAACGTAGGGGTGCTCGGGGATCTCGTAGCGGAGCTTCTCCTTTATGTCCTCTATCGTGTGGTTTGCTGTAAAGAGGGTCGCTATAGTGTAGCTTCTACGGTCCTCGCCCACCGCTACGGAAATTTTCTCCCTCCTGTAGAACTCCTTCCAGCGCTCTATCTCCTCCTGAAGCTCCTTAACCAACTTGAACTGCTCGTCGGTCAAGAGTCCGAGCCCGTGCCCCAGCTTGACGAGCCTGAGGATAGCGTTGTCCTGTCTGAGGTATAGCCTGTACTCAGACCTGGAGGTGAAGAGTCTGTAAGGTTCCATAACTCCCTTTGTCGTGAGGTCGTCTATCATCACCCCTATGTAGCTCTCGTCTCTCCTCAGGTATATGGGCTCCTTTCCAAAGGCTCTCAGAGCCGCGTTTATTCCCGCGACTATACCCTGTCCCGCCGCCTCCTCGTATCCGGTCGTCCCGTTGAAGTTCCCCGCATGGAAGAGTCCCCTGACCTTCTTGGTCTCAAGGGTGGGAAAGAGCTCAGTTGGAGGAACAACGTCGTACTCTATTGCGTAGGCTGGTCTTATCAGCTCCACCTCTTCAAGCCCCGGTATGGAGCGATACATCTCCCACTGGACTTCTTCAGGTAGAGAGGTGGAGAGTCCGTTGGGATAAACTTCTATAGTATCCAGACCTTCAGGCTCTATGAAGACGGTGTGCCTTGGCTTGTCCGGGAACTTGACGACCTTGTCCTCTATTGAGGGGCAGTATCTGGGACCTATCCCTTTTATGAGCCCTCCGTAGAGGGCTGTCCTGTTGAGGTTCTTCCTGATTATCTCGTGGGTCTTCTCGGTGGTGTAGGTTATCCAGCAGTCCACCTGCTCCTTCCCGGAGTTGAACCAGTAAGAGCCTACCGGGTCGGTCCAGAAGGAGAACTTGGGAGGCGGGTCGTCCCCGGGCGCTCTTTCAAGAACAGAGTAGTCTATCGTTCTGCTGTCAAGTCTCGCGGGGGTTCCCGTCTTGAACCTCAGGAGGGGGAAGCCCATCCTCCTGTAGAACTCCGCAAGTCCCTCGGAGCGGGGTTCCCACGCTCTCCCTGCGGGGAATGTCCTGTCCCCTATGTATATGAGACCGTTTAGGAATGTCCCGGTGGTCACGACCACAGCCTTTACCCTGTATTCAATACCGAGCTTGGTCTTAACAGCCACCACCTCGTTCTTTGAGTTCAGGATTATGTCCACTACCTCGTCCTGCTTTATGTAGAGGTTCTCCTGATTCTCACAGACCCTCTTCATGTACTCCCTGTATCTCTTCTTGTCAGCCTGTGCCCTCGGGGACTGTACAGCCTTTCCCTTTCTTGTGTTGAGCATCTTGAACTGGATCCCCGTGTGGTCTATTGCCTTCCCCATCTCACCGCCGAGGGCGTCTATCTCCCTGACCACTATTCCCTTCGCTATCCCCCCTATCGCCGGGTTGCATGACATCTGACCTATGCTGTCCGCGTTCAGGGTAAACAAAACGGTCTTTGCCCCCATCCTTGCGGAAGCAAGGGCGGACTCTATTCCTGCGTGTCCACCACCTATGACAGCGACATCAAACTCTTCCACGAGCATACCAGGGATAAAATATAAGCTCTACAACGGAATATGTGCTAAACTTGAGTCAGCACCAGATATACGGGAGGTGAGAGATGAAGAAAATCCTGGCTGTTTTCGGAGGAAGCCTTCTGCTCGCAGGGGCAAGCCTTGCGGTCAACAAGAGCAACACAGGCTGTGGTCTGGGTTACGTCGCCATGAAGGATCAGGAAGGTGTTGTATTTGAGGTTCTGGCGGTAACAACCAACGGCACGTCCTTCAACCAAACCTTTGGGATAACATCAGGAACCCTTGAGTGTGAGAAGCCTGCCAGGTTCGTCAAAAACGAAAAGCTTCAGAGGTTCGTCGCCGAGAACATGGACGAGCTCGCCCAGGACATAGCGAGGGGTGAGGGCAGGTACGTTGATACCCTTGCAGATCTCATGGGTGTTCCCGCAGAGAAGAGACCGGAGTTCTACACCAAGCTCCAGCAGAACTTTGACAGGATATTCCCATCCGAGAGCGTCAGCTCAGCCCACGTAATTGACACTATTGCAACCCTCTAAAAAACTAATCACTGTAATAGCTCTACTTCTTATAGGCACCCCCTCCCAAGGAGGGGGTCTTTCCAGAGAGAAGGAAAATGTCTGGCGCCTGCTCCTTCACTACGGAAAGGGTGAGAGCACTATAGACGACCCGAACTTCTTTCTCCACCCGGAGGGCAAAAGGAAGCCCCTTGAGGAGCTGTCAGCGACGGTGGAGTCGTTGAAAAAGAATCCGGAGCTAAGGTGCAGGTTCCCCGCGAGGGCGTACTTTCTGGAAAGATACATGGGCGTTGAGCTTCCAAGGGTTGATTGCCCTGAGCTTGAGAAGTTCCTCTCCCAGCTGAAGGGCTCGCACCTCAGCATAGTCTTTGCGGATTCCCACATAAACAGCCCCGCGTCAATGTTCGGGCACACCTTTTTAAGGATATACGAGAAGGAGGGGGACCTCTACTCCTTCATAGCCAACTACGCTGCGAAGGTGGACGACTCAAACGCCCTGCTTTACGCCTTCAAGGGTCTCTTCGGATACTACCCGGGGGTTTACTCGGTCGCGCCCTTCTATGCGAAGATAAGGGAGTACTCGGGTATTGAGGGGAGAGATCTCTGGGAGTACGAGCTTGATATAAGTGAAGAAAACCTGAAACTCTTGAAACTACACCTCTGGGAGCTCAAGGACACCTACGCCTACTACTACTTCTTTCACGAGAACTGCTCAACGGAGGTTTTTTACCTCCTGAACTTCACCGAACCTCAGGATAGACTCAGACTGAAGACCCCATGGACGGTTCCCGTAGATACGGTTAAGACACTCGTGGAGAGGGGGAGGGTCAAGAAGATAAGCTACGAACCCTCACTCCTCACTAAGCTGAAGGCGAGGCAGAAGTACCTCTCTGAGGAAGATATAGATCTGATAAGGGGATGGGTGAGAGGGAAGAGAGAGCTACCCAAAGGAAGAAGCGGGCACTTTTACGAGTTCGCTTCAGACTACATCAGGTTCCTGTACTACGGGAGAAGTCTGGACAGGAAAACTTACAGGAAAAAGTTTCTGGAGTCTCTGAGGCTCAGAAGCAGGGTGAGGGAAAGGGAGAGGCTCAGCTTTGATAGGGAACCACCCCACCTGTCCCACGGCTCCCAGAGATTTTACTTGGCTTACGGGGTTGAAGAAGAAAACCCTTTCATTGAGATAGGTTACAGGCCTGTTTACCACGACCTCCTTGACAGACCCGAGGGATACAAGAAGAACGCTGAAATAATATTCTCGGAGGTATCCCTCAGGTTCTTCCCAGAAGAGAACAGAGCCCTTCTAAACCGCTGGAGCATGATAAAGATAACCTCCCTTGAACCCATACTCTCCTTCTACAGACCCATGTCCTGGAAGGTGGACTTTGGAGTTTACAGGTTCAAAAACAACAAAGGGAAGAGAAAGTCATACCTCCTCTTGAACAGCGGTGGTGGTTACACCTTCGGGAGAGAGGGGCTCTCCCTCTTTTTACTGCCGGAGTTAAGACTGATGGGGAGAAAGGATCTCGTTGCAGGTGGCGGTGTTGAGCTCGGAACGCTATCACAGGGAGACAGATTATCACTACTGCTATCCGTTAGTGGAGGCAGGTATGCTCATGGCTTCGGCAGGGAGGAGTACCTATACGCAAAGGCAGGGCTGGGGGTTCATCTTCAGAAGGATATGTCTTTAAGGCTCAGCGGACTCTACGAGAGGGTGGGAAATGGTGAGAGCTCTGAGGCTTCTCTTTCTCTTCTTCTCTACTTTTAGCCTTCTCTCCTGCTCAGGTTTCTTCTTCTATCCGGAGAAGGAGTTAAGAAAGAACCCGTACCTGAGCTACTTCAGACACGAGGAGGTCTTCTTCAGTTCAAAGGATGGAACGAAGCTTCACGGTCTGTTTCTGTACTCGGACAGAGAACCAAAAGCCACGGTGGTGTTCTTCCACGGTAACGCTGAGAACATAAGCACCCATGTGAACGCAACATTGTGGCTCGTGATGGCAGGCTACGATGTCTTTGTGTTTGATTACAGAGGGTACGGACTCTCTGAGGGAATACCTACGCTGAAAGGTGTCCACCTTGACGGACTGTCCGCCATAGAGACAGCCTACGAGAGAGGCAGGAGCAAGAAGCTCGTCGTCTTCGGGCAGAGCCTTGGGGCGTCCGTATCCGTTTACTGCGTAGCGGTATCTCCACTGAAGGATAAGGTCAAGCTCCTCATACTGGACAGCCCCTTCGCGGACTACGAGCTCATACTCAGGGACAAGCTGAGGGAAAGCCTTATACTCTATCCCCTGTCCTTTTTCTCAGGACTTCTCATTGAGAACACTTACAGCCCCCTCAGGTGGATAGAGGAGGTAAGACCGGTGCCCGTGGTCTTCCTACACGGAAGGAGGGACAGGGTCGTTCCCTACAGACACACCCTGCTTCTGTCGGAGAAGGTGAGCTGGAAGAAGTGGGTTATCCTGACCGACGCGGGACACACCCTATCCCTTGCGGATCCAAAGGTAAGAACGGAGCTTCTTGGTATCATAGAGGAAGCGACCCGAGATGAGCACAAAGAGGAACTACTCCCTTAGGATACCCTCAGACCAGATAGGGAGGATTGAAGCGGTTCTGAGAAGAGAGGGTCTTGAAAAGAGGGAGGTTCAGAACACCCTCTGGAGTTACAGGGGGGACGGTGTTTATGTAAACATGTACCCCTCAGGGATGCTCCTTGTTCAGGGGAAGTCCGCGGAGAGGTTGTTTGAGAAGATACTAAGGAACGTGGAGGTTCCGGAAGGACCCCTTGCGGGGTGCGATGAGGCTGGAAAGGGAGAGACCTTTGGACCCTTAGTTCTCTGCTGTGCTGTCATACCACCGGAGAACTTCAGAAAGGTACTCAGTCTGGGACCCAAGGACTCAAAGAGCATGAAGGAAGGGGAGATATTCAGGAAAGCCAGGGAGTTGAGAAAGCTGGTGAGGGTGAGGTGTATAACTCTCATGCCCGAAAGGTTCAACGAGCTATACAGGAAGTATAAGAACATGAACCGACTCATGGACTCAGCCTACAGGAAGCTTGTAAAGACCGTTCTGGAGGAGTTCAGTCCTATCAGGGTTGTCGTTGACGCCTACTCAAAGAGAAACCCCTTCCAGGGTCTCAAAGGGGTGGAGTTCGTGGAGAAGGGAGAGAGTGACGTCGCTGTGAGCGTAGCAAGTATAATGGCGAGGGCTAAGTTCCTTGAGAAGCTCGGGGAGCTTGAAAGGGAATACGGTGTGGAGCTTCCAAGGGGGGCTGGCTTGGAGGTTAAGGAGGCTGTGAACAGGCTGAGGTCAACCAAGCCCGAGCTTGTAG
>WGFS01000010.1 GCA_015492115.1 Aquificaceae bacterium | reverse complement strand
CTCCTCTATCAGAACGTCTTCTGGTTCTACTCTCACCCTGTCGTTTACGTTCAGATACTTCCTGTCTTCGGTATCTTTTCTGAGATAGTTCCCACCTTCGCGAGGAGACCCCTCTTCGGTTACAAGTCCATGATATTTGCGGTATGGGGAATAACCCTGCTCAGCTTTGAGGTCTGGATACACCACATGTTCGTCTCCGGCATTCCCGACTGGGCGAGGGTTATAATGTCTTACACAACAATACTCATAGCTGTTCCCACCGGTATAAAGATATTCAACTGGATAGCAACACTCCACGGCGGTGCGATAATACTCAGATCTCCCATGCTGTACGCCCTCGGTGGTATATTAATGTTCCTCATAGGTGGTCTGACCGGGATACCCAACGCGATGGTCGCCATAGACCTCGGTATCTCCGACTCCCTCTTCATAGTTGGACACTTCCACTACGTTCTTGGTATGGCTGTTACGCTCGGTGTTCTTGGTGCGATAATCTACTGGTTCCCCAAAATGACCGGGAGAATGTATCCGGAAGGCTTTGGAAAGCTCTCCTTCTGGCTTGTATTTATAGGGGCGAACCTCTTCTACTTCTTCCAGATGGTGGTGGGTATGCTTGGAAACCCCAGGAGGTATCCCGACTATCCTCCTATACCCGAATGGGTTACCCTCCACCACATACAGACAGTGGGTGCTATGATACTGGGACTCGGCGTGCTTGTATTTACCGTAGGTATCATCAAGGGACTTCTCAGCGGTGAGAAGGCTCCAGACAACCCATGGCAGTCGCAGTCCCTTGAGTGGCAGATACCCTCACCTGCTCCCGTTGACAACTTTGGTGAGGAACACCCCAAGGTAGAACCTGACTACCACCCTTACAAATACGGCGCACCTCCAGTCTTTTAAATCTTTGAGCAACCTCCTGAGCCGTTCGGTTCGAGGGGCATGTCGCCCCTCGCTCTTTTAACAAATCTAAAATTAAGATTAAAAATTCATTTTTCTTGGTCTTGATTCTTTCTTGGATATGCATATAATTTTACTTGGGTTAGGTATTACTAACTAACAGGAGGTTGCGCCATGGGAGAGAGAGAAGACTTCTTTCCATCTGGAGCCATTAGCTTCTTTATCTTCCTGACAGGATTTTACGTCTTCCTGTGGGGGCTCGTTTATCTTCTGCTGATTTCCTTTTCGGACTGAGGAGGTGGAGAGATGGACAGGGCTGAAAGAAATATTCTGACGGTCGCCATAGGTCTGCTCCTGTTCTTCTTTGTCCTTATAGTCTATGCTGCAAAGGGCTTGAAGATAGACCTCCCTACATGTGTAACTAACGTCCAGCCCTTCAGGGAAGGCAGGCTCATACAGCATGCTCCGGACAGGTACGAGCTTCACGCTGTCGCAAGGATGTGGTTCTTTGACTTCAACGGGGGAAGTAACGAGATAGAGATCCCCGCAGGCTCGGTGGTGGACATATACCTCACATCGGCGGACGTGGTTCACGGGATGCACATAAACGGAACCACGGTCAACCTCATGGCTATCCCGGGCACCGTAAACTACGCCAGGTACAGGTTTGAGAAGCCCGGCGTTTATCATGTTGTCTGCCACGAGTTCTGTGGCGTTGGGCACCAGGCTATGCAGGGGAAGATCGTGGTGAAGGAGGTTGAGAGATGAGAGTGGAAGGAAGCGTAAGGTTCATAATCCTGAGCGAGATCGTCTTTCCAATACTCCTGCTCATGTTCGGCATATACCATGGGGTAATGCAGGTTCTCTACAGGGCAGGTATCATAAGGGCTGACTCCTTCTTGGGCATAGACTACTACCAGGGACTCACCCTCCACGGTGTCATAAACGCCATAGTCTTCACCACCTTCTTCGCTGTCGCCTTCGGGAATGCTGTAGTTCTTTATCTCCTCAAGAAGCCTCTCAGACCCGGGGTTCAGTGGCTCTCGTGGATCCTTATGGTCGGTGGAACCCTGATGGCAGCATGGGCTATGTTTACCAAGAGAGCGACAGTCCTCTACACCTTCTACCCTCCTCTGATAGCTCACTGGACCTTCTACATAGGGGCTGTCCTTCTCGTGGTAGGCTCTTTGGTTCCCTTCTTCCTTGACTGGATACCCAACGCTGTCGCCTGGAAGAGGGAGAACCCCGATAAGAAGCTACCCCTTGCGGTATTCGGAGTTTTCGTGAACCACACTCTGTGGACGATAATGATAATCCCCGTCGCTATAGAGATACTCTTCCAGCTCTTTCCCCTCTCGGTCGGCTGGGTGGACAAGATAAACCCTCTCCTTGCGAGAACCCTTTTCTGGTTCTTTGGACACCCCGTTGTTTACTTCTGGCTCCTTCCAGCCTACGTTATGCTCTACACGATGCTCCCCAAGATAGCGTCCGATAAAGGCAAGCTTTACTCCGACCCTGCTGGAAGGCTCGCCTTCATACTCTTCCTTCTCTTCTCCCTTCCCGTAGGGCTCCACCACCAGTTCACAGAACCGGGTATAAGCAACTCCTGGAAGCTGATCCACGCCATATTCACCTTCTGCGTCGCCCTTCCGAGCCTTGTAACAGCCTTTACCGTTGCCGCGTCTCTGGAGTACTCTGCGAAGGCTGAGGACCCTTCGGTAAAAGACTCCAAGTTTTACTGGTGGACACGCCTTCCCTACCTGAGGCTGGAAGGAGATAAATGGCTCTTCTCTTACTTCTTTGCGGGACTCGTCCTCTTCTTCTTCGGAGGTATAACGGGTATAGTGAATGCATCCTACAGCCTTAACCTCGCTGTTCACAACACCGCTTACGTTCCCGGACACTTCCACACCACCGTGGGAGGTCTCGTGCTCCTGAGTTTCCTCGGAATGTCCCTCTACATGGTCTCCAAACTCAGGGGAACTGACGTTAGGTTCAAGGGGCTCGCAGCTCTGGCTCCCTACTTCTGGATGCAGGGGATGTTCATGTTCTCCTACGCCATGATGGTAGGTGGTGCCCTTGAGGGCTTCCCGAGGAGGACGAACGCGGGGCTAACCTACCTCAACCCCGACTCTCCCCTCTACAGACCCGAGTGGGTCGGGTACGCCCAGCTCTCGGTCGTCGGTGGTGCACTCCTTGGGATAGGTTTTGTCCTCTTCCTGATAGCCTTCTTCGGAACGCTTTTAGCTCCGAAGGTCAGGGAATCTGTGGTTGAGTTCCCCATAGCTGAAGCATACCACGACGCCCCTACCCCTGTTCTGAACAACCTCAAGGGATGGACGGTCGCGGCTGTTCTTCTGGCTGTCCTATCTTACATACCTCCCCTCTACGACGTTACCCAGAGGGGCGTCTTCTACAACTCCCCAGCCTACAAAGAACAGTTCCCAGTACCCCTGAAACAGCTCCAGCAGACCCAGTCCGAGACAAAAGAGCTCTCCATGAAGGAGGAGAGGTGAGATGCGTTTTCCGGCTCCCCTCGTCCCCCTTTTTCTTCTTTTTCTTTTCTCTCTTGTCTCAGCCCAGACAGGAGGGACAGGGATACCCCCCAACGAGAGCAGAACCCTCGGAAATCCTGTTCCCGACGTTGTCCTCGTGGACTCGGAAGGAAAGGAGTTTAACCTCTACCAGCTCAAGGGAAAACCTGTGATCCTAAGCCCCATCTACACCCACTGCACCTCAGCCTGCCCGATAATAACGGAGAGCCTCAAGAAGACCGTAAAGCTCTTCGGAGAGCCGGGAAAGGACTTCTACGTTCTCACCCTGACCTTTGACCCCAAGGATACCGTAGAGGATCTCAGGAAGTTCAGGGTGGAGCACAGACTCGGCAGGGGCTGGAAGGTGGTGATGGTAAAGGACAGGTCTCAGCTCTTCAAACTCTTGGACGCCATAGACTTCAGGTTTGCTACTCTGCCAGACAGACAGTTCGTCCATCCCAACCTGATAGTATTCCTTGACAGGGACATGGTGATAAGGAAGTATATGTACGGGGTTACCTTTGACAGGCTTGAGTTCGCAAACGCCCTCAGAATCGCAAGGGGTGAGATCGCGCTCCCGGAGAAGTTCAGGGGCTACCTATTCCTCGTCGGTATGCTGGGCTTCGTGGGGACGGTTATCTTTACGATAGTCAGGATAACCCAGCTCCGCTACAGAAAGAAGATCACTGCGTAGAGGACGGCGATGACCATTCTGTAGATACCGAAAACCGTAAATCCATGGGAGCCCAGAAACTTCAAAAAGAGCTTCACTGTAAGCATGGCAGTGAAGAAGGCAGTTATAAAACCCACACCCAGCAGTTCCCACTGAGCACCTCTGAACTGAGCTCCCGTCTTGAGGAGGTCGTAGCCCGTGGCGGCGAGCATGGTCGGGACAGCCAGGATAAAGGAGAACTCCGCGGAGCTTCTGCGTGAGAGTCCCATAAGCATCCCGCCTACTATGGTTGCTCCCGAGCGGGACACACCCGGGACTACCGCGAGAGCCTGAAAGAGACCTATCAGGGGAGCCTTCTTCAAGGGTAGCTCGTCAATGTCTCTCAGGTAGCAGAACCTCTCGCAGTATCTGTCCGCAAGTATCAGAAGTATCCCCCCAACGAACAGGTTTGCCACCACCACGAGGTCGTTCCCTATAAGGTAGCCCTTTATCACCTTGTAGAGTGCAAAGCCAACGAGCCCCGTAGGTATGAAGGCAAGGATTATCCTCTTCCATGTCTCAAAGTCCTTCACAAAACGCTCTATGTAAAGGAAGAGAACCGCCAGGATAGAGCCGAGCTGTATGGCTATCTCAAAGCTCTTCGTGAACTCGTCGTGGGGAATTCCGAGGACGTGAGCTGTTAATATCAGGTGCCCCGTTGAGGAGACGGGGAGAAACTCCGTGAGCCCCTCCACCACCCCGAGGATCAAGGCGTCTTTAAGTTCCATAGGGGATAATTATAAAGCTGTGAGGTACGACGCTGTCGTTGTAGGAGGAGGTCCAGCGGGGGCGAGCACAGCCCGTTTCCTTGCCCAAAAGGGTGCAAAGGTTCTCCTGATAGAGAAAAAGAAGCTCCCACGCTTCAAACTCTGCGCAGGTTGCCTCTCAGCGAGGATAGCTCCTTTGCTTCCAGCCGGCTGGGAGTCCGAGGTTCTAAACATCGTTAAGGGTGGGTTCCTCGGCTTCAGAGGTGAGAGGTTCCACCACAGGATCTCCACCGAGCCTGTCGCCTTCGTAATAGACCGGGCGAGCTTTGACCACTTCCTCGTTAAAAGCGCTGTAGAGAGCGGTGCTGATCTGTGGGAGGGAACGGAGTTTTTAGATTTTGAGGGTGATAGGACGCTTCGCGTGAGGACGAGCAGGGAAACGGTAGAGACTGACTTCCTTATCGGAGCTGACGGCTTCTACACGAAGGTGGGAAAACAGCTTGGTTACCAAAAAAGGAAGTTCTTTCGCTCCGTGGAGTTCTGGACGGAAGGGGATCTGAAAGACGAGGTTGTCATAGATGTGGGAATAGTGAAGAGAGGCTACGGCTGGATCTTCCCCAAAGGGGAGAGGATGAGCGTGGGGCTCGCGACCACGGGCAGGGAGAACACCCTTGAGGTCCTGAAAAGCTACGTTAGAGAACACAGGCTATTAAACAGCGTAGAAGTTATAGGAGTCAAAGGCTGGATGATACCCTTCACTACCGATAAGGGAGACCTCCACCTCGGAAGGGGTAGGGTTCTCCTCGTGGGAGATTCGGCGAACATGGTGGATCCCCTCCTCGGGGAGGGAATATACTACGGGATCCTCGGAGGGAAGCTCCTTGCAGAGGCTCTGGCTGAGAGACCGGAAAGTGTACTTGGGGAATACAGAGGTAGGATTGAAAGGGAGATATTCCCTGAACTCTACTACGCCGGGAGGATAGCCCGCCTCGCTTACGCCTTTCAAAAAACCGCCTTTCGCATGGGCGGGGGATTTACGATGGACAGGTTTCTGAGACTGCTCAAGGGTGAGACGGGTTACAGGGAACTTTATATAAGAGGTCTTCCTGACTTTCTGAAGTCTCTCTTGCCTTTTGAAAATTTTTCGCATATAATAATAGATAAAATCCTAAGGAGGAGGTGAAAGCCATGAGCAAGAGCCTATCAGGAACAAAGACCCTTGAGAACCTTAAGGCAGCTTTTGCTGGGGAGTCCCAGGCTAACAGAAGGTATCTCTACTTCGCAAGGGAAGCTGACATACAGGGGTATCCCGACGTAGCAAACATTTTCAGGGAGACCGCTGAAGGTGAGACAGGACACGCCTTCGGACACCTTGACATGCTCAGGAAGTACGGAGGTGTAGATCCCGCAACCGAGAAACCCATCAACTCTCTTGAGGAGATGCTGGAGTCCGCTATAGCGGGTGAGACTTACGAGTACACCGAGATGTACCCTGGCTTTGCCAAGGTTGCAAGAGAAGAGGGCTTTGACGAGATAGCGGAGTGGATGGAGACCCTCGCAAGGGCTGAGAAGTCCCACGCAGGAAGGTTCCAGAAAGCTCTTGAGCAGTACAAGGCTTCCGCCTAAGAACCAAGGGGCGTGAGCCCCTTCCTTCCAGCTTTAAAGCTCAGGAGAAAAGAACATGTACGAATCAAGCATAGGTGGGGTTAAGGATTTTAACTTTGACATCAAGGATCCCGATTTCTACAACGAGGAGGCTATATGGGAGGAAGCGAGGAGGGTTTACTCCAAGTGTAAAGACTGCCGCATGTGCGTGGGCTTCTGTCCTTCTTTTCCCGCCATCTTTAACGCCGTTGACTCTAAGGATGATGATGTGAACAGGCTCACCAGGGAAGAGCTCGCTGAGCCCCTTGAGCTCTGTTTTCACTGCAAGCAGTGTTACTTCAGATGCCCCTACACACCTCCCCATGAGTGGGGGATAGACTTTCCCCATCTATCCCTCAGATACAAGGCATGGAAGTTCAAGAACAAGGGTGCTAAGCTCACAGAGAAACTCATGGTTAACACCGATCTCAACGGTAAGCTCAACGTGGGACCTCAGGCACATGTGGTAAATGCTCTTATGGATACGAAGCCCGTCAGGGTGGTTCTGGAAAACTTTATGGGGATAGACCAGAGGGCAAAGCTCCCCAAGTTCAACACAGAGAGTTTCGTCTCTTGGTTCAGGAAGAACAGAATGCCCGTCAAGGGCGAGAATGGGAAAGTTGTTCTCTTCTCAACCTGTCTTCTCAACTACAACTTCCTCCAGAAAGGGATAGCGCTTACGAGAGTTCTTGAGAAGAACGATGTCTATGTGGAGCTCCCAGAGAGTGAAGAGTGCTGTGGAATACCTTACTTTGACATAGGAGACCTTGATTCAGCCATAGAGAAGGCTAAGAGAAACGTTCAGAGACTGAAGCCTTACGTTGAAGCAGGTTTTGACATAATAGTTCCAATACCCACCTGCGCCCTCCAGCTCAAGTACGAGTATCCTCTGCTTCTGCCCGACGACCCGGACGTAAAAGCGGTTTCCGAAAGGGTCTACGACGTTCACGAGTATCTGTGGAAGCTCAACGAGGAAGGTAAGTTTAACAGAGACTTCAAGGTATCTATGGGAAGCATAGCCTACCACATACCCTGCCACCTGAAGTCTTTGAACGTTGGGTACAAAGGTGTGGCACTTCTCAGACTTATACCCAACACAAAGGTCAGGATAGTGGACAGGTGCTCGGGGCACGACGGAACCTTCGGCGTTAAGAAGGAGACCTTTGATTACGCCTACAAGGTTGGTTCTCGTCTCTTTGACGAGCTGAAGTCTCAGGACGCAGACCTCTACGTCTCCGATTGCCCCCTCGCGAGTCACATGATAGAGCTCGGAACCGAAAAGAAGCCCCTGCACCCTCTTGAGGTGCTTTTCAGAGCTTACGGAGGAGAATGATATGAGGAAGGTAACCAGAGAGGATATTTTAAACATCTACGAGTACGAGAAGGTCAGACCTGAGAAGGTCAAGGAGATAACCCAGCTCAAGAAGAGGAGGAGGGTTCATTTAGGCGATAAAGTTACCCTCGTCTTTGAGAACTTTGATACCGTCTGGTTCCAGATACAGGAGATGATAAGGATAGAGAGACTCGTGAAGGATGAGGAAGTGCAGTTTGAGATAGACACCTACAACGAGCTCATACCCGGAAAAAACCAGCTCTCAGCAACTCTGTTCATAGAGATACCCGATGAAAAGGAGAGGAAGGAGACCCTTCCCAAGCTCGTAGGGATACACGACGCGGTATATCTGCACATAGGCAACAAGTACACCATAAAGGCAGAAGCGGACGAGAAGAGCCAGATGGACTACGAGGAGGGCAAAGCGTCTGTCGTTCACTTCCTGAAGTGGACCCTAACACCTGAGCAGGTTGATGCCTTCAAGAGGGAACCCGTGAGGATAGAGATAAACCACGAGAACTACAAGGCAATGACCGAAATACCACCGGAGGTCAAGGAGGAGCTCATAAGGGATCTGGAGAGCGAGTAGCTTTACCTATGCTCATCCGCCTCAACAGATACCTCTCCATGTGCGGTGTCACCTCCCGCAGGAAAGCGGACAGACTGATAGAGGAGGGGAGGGTAAGGGTAAACGGGGAGGTTGTGAGAGACCTCGGCGTCAAAATTGACCCCGAGGTGGACAGGGTAGAGGTTGACCGCAGAGAGGTAAAGCTTCCCCAGAAGAAGTACATAATCCTCAACAAGCCCTGCTGTTATCTGACCCAGCTGGGGAAGTCCGAGAGCGGGAAGAGGACCATAGAAGAGCTGATAAAAGACGTTCCCGTCAGGGTATTCCCTGTGGGGAGGCTGGACTACAACACCGAGGGTCTACTGCTACTGACCAACGACGGTGAGCTCGCCAACAGGATCCTCCATCCTAGGTACAAGCTACCCAAGGTCTATTTAGCCCTTGTTAAGGGAAGGGTTTCCAGGAACACCCTGAGGAAGATGAGGAATGGAACCGAACTGGAGGACGGCTTCGCCAGGCCCGACGATGTCAGGATAGTCCGATACGAGGGGGAGAACACTCTATTGGAGGTAGTCTTCCACGAGGGGAGGAAGCACCTCGTCAAGAGGTTCCTCGCTGTCTTCGGTCATCCGGTTATAAAGTTGAAGCGCATCGCTCTGGGCCCTATCAGGCTTGGAAAGCTACCTCCGGGAAGGTGGAGGGAACTGAGCGAGAGAGAACTGAGACAGCTCTTCTCGGCGGTTGGTTTAAAATATTCACCCTGATGGAGTTTCTGAAGTTATTCTTCATCGCGGTTGTGGGTGTACTCCTGCTCATGTTAGCGGTACAGCTGTTTGCCCGATGGAGGGCAAGGAAGCTCGTGGGCAAGGAACTTACAGAGTTTGGCAGGAATGTGGTTGTTTATTTTTATTCTCCCAACTGCGGAGCCTGCCAGAGGATGAACCCGGTCATAGATGAGCTCTCCAGGAAGGTGAAGGTAAAGAAGGTAGATGTTTCCAACAGAGAAGGACTTAAGATCGCAAGTCAGCTTGGTGTTTTGGGAACACCCACCACGGTGGTAGTTAGGGATGGTAAGGTTAAAAAGGCGTTTTTAGGTTTCCAGAGGAAGGAGAATATACTTAAGGAGGTAAGGACATGAAGTTCTTTCTTGATACCGCAGACATAGAGCAGATAAGGACAGCCAACAGCTGGGGGATACTTGACGGGGTCACCACAAACCCGACCCTCGTTTCCAAGACGGGAAGACCCTTCAAGGAGGTGGTAAAGGAGATACTTGAGGAGGTTGACGGTCCCGTGAGCCTTGAAACCGTGTCCCTTGACGCTGAGGGTATGATAAAGGAGGGAAGGCTCCTCGCAGAACTCGGGGAGAACGTTGTCGTTAAGATACCCATGACCCCAGAAGGTATGAAGGCGGTTCAGACCCTTGAAGCTGAAGGCATTCCCACGAATGTTACCCTCGTCTTCTCACCTGTGCAGGCTCTGATAGCGGCAAAGGCTGGAGCATCTTACGTATCACCCTTCGTCGGCAGGCTTGATGACATATCCGGTGAAGGTATGAAGCTGATAAGAGAGATAAAGGAGATCTTCTACAACTACGAGGTGGACACGGAGATAATAGTGGCGAGCGTCAGACACCCGATGCACGTTCTTGAGTCCGCCCTCATAGGTGCGGACATATGCACAATGCCCTTTGGAGTTTTAGAAAAGCTCTTCAAACATCCTCTCACCGACAAGGGTATAGATCTCTTCCTCAAAGACTGGGAGAAGGTTCCCGAGAAGCCCTTCTAACTCCTTACAACGCTCAAGAGCTCGCTGGAGGTGGTTATGCCCTTCTTTACCTTCTCTATCCCGTCCTCTATCATCGTTCTGTAGCCCTTCTCCCTTGCGAGCCTCTTTATCTCATTTGAGTCCTGGGTTCTGGTTATGAGCGCCTTCAGGTCTTCATCAAGCTCCAGGACCTCAAATATCCCGATCCTTCCCCTGTATCCCGTTCCGAGGCAGTGCTCACAGCCTTTCCCCCTGAAAAACTCACTATCGTAGCTATCTATCCCGAGCTCTCTCAGTTCCTCTTCGTCCGGTCTGTAAGGTTCTCTGCAGTGTTCGCATACTCTCCTCACAAGCCTCTGGGCGATCACTCCCTCAAGGGAGCTGGCTATAAGAAAGGGTTCTATCTCCATGTCCGAGAGCCTCGTTACCGCAGAAGGGGCGTCGTTGGTGTGCAAAGTTGAGAGGACGAGGTGTCCGGTGAGCGCTGCATGAACCGCTATGTCCGCAGTCTCCGCATCCCTTATCTCTCCCACCATTATTATGTCCGGGTCCTGCCTGAGGACAGATCTGAGACCGCTCGCGAAGGTGAGACCTACCTTGGGGTTCACCTGTATCTGACTTATGCCCTTTATCTGATACTCAACGGGGTCCTCTATCGTGATTATGTTCTTCTTAGGGTCTTTGACGTAGAGGAGCATGGCGTATAGAGTTGTTGATTTACCAGCTCCCGTGGGACCGGTGACCAGAACTATCCCGTAGGGTTTCTTTGCGAGCCTCTCCACCTTTCTCCTGTCCTCCTCCGAGAGTCCGAGCTGTTCTAAGGTCAGGAGGGAACCCGTCTTGTCAAGAAGCCTGAGAACGACCCTCTCTCCGAAGACAGTGGGAACGACAGAGACCCTTATGTCAAGGTCCTTGCTCCCTATCCTCACCCTTATGCGTCCGTCCTGGGGAACCCTCTTCTCCGCAACGTTGAGGTTGGACATGACCTTTATCCTTGAAACGACGTTCTGGTATGTGGAGGAGGGGACTTTGAGTATATCGTGAAGGACTCCGTCCATCCTGAGGCGCACGACCGCCTCGTCCTCGTAAGGCTCAAAGTGTATGTCGGACGCTCCGACAGTGCTCGCCTTTATCAGAACCTGGTTCACGAGACTGACCGCTGGGCTATCGTCCTGAGCGTGTAAGAGGTCAAGACCCTCACGTTTTTCCTCCTCCTCTCCCTCTATCTTTATGTCCTCCGCGGAGAGCCTCTCCTGAAGCTCCTTTGCAAAATCCTCGTCGGGGAGAACTACAAGCTCTACGTCCTTTCCCGTCCTGAACCTTATCTCCTCTACGTCCTCCTCTTTGAAGGACTCGGGAACGAGGAGTTTCAGTCTTCCGTTCTGCTCCTCCAACGGGATCAGCCTGTACTCCTTGAGTATGTTCATAGATTAAAATTTAAGCATGAAGAAGGTTATAGTGCTCCTCTCTGGTGGGATGGACTCCGCTACGCTCCTCTGGCTCGCCAAGAGGGAGTTTGACAGGGTCTGGGCTGTATCCTTTGACTACGGGCAGAGGCACAGAGTGGAGCTCAAGTATGCGAAGGAACTTGCAGAGCTCGCAGGGGTTGAGG
>WGFS01000009.1 GCA_015492115.1 Aquificaceae bacterium | reverse complement strand
CTTCATAGACAGAGTCAAGGTCTTCGTAAAAGGTGGTAGAGGAGGAAACGGGGCGGTAGCCTTCTTGAGAGAAAAGTACAGACCGAAGGGAGGTCCAGCGGGAGGAGACGGAGGCAAAGGTGGAGATGTGGTCTTTGTAGCCACTTCAAGCAAGCATACCCTGCTGGACTTCAAGTACAGAAGGCACTTTAAAGCCCAAAACGGAGAGCACGGAAAGGGGAAGAACCAGAAGGGTAAGGACGGAGAAGACCTGATCGTCTATGTTCCCGTTGGGACAGTAGTTAAGGACGCCCAGACGGGGGAGGTGATATGCGACCTTGTGGAGGAGGGGCAGAGATGCCTTGTAGCGAAGGGTGGAAGGGGAGGCAGGGGAAACGCCCACTTTGCGACGCCCACCAACCAGGCGCCGAGGTATGCGGAGCCGGGGGAGGAAGGGGAGGAGAGGTGGGTGATCCTTGAGCTCAAGCTCATAGCGGATGTGGGCATAGTGGGTCTCCCGAACGCCGGGAAGTCCACGCTCCTTTCTAAACTTACCAAGGCAAGACCGAAGGTGGCGGACTACCCCTTCACCACCCTTACCCCGAACCTCGGGGTCATGGAGCTTGACGAAACACGGAGGCTCGTCCTTGCGGACATACCCGGACTCATAGAGAATGCCCACAGGGGTGCCGGACTCGGACATGAGTTCCTGAGACACATAGAACGGACGAAGTTTTTACTCCATCTGATAGACGTCTCCGACAAGAGAGAGAGAGACCCTCTTGAGGCTTTTGAGCTCGTGAACAGGGAGCTAAGTCTGTACAGTGAGGAGCTCGCCAGGAAGCCCCAGATAGTGGTGGCAAACAAGATAGACGCCCTCTCCGACAGAAGTCTCCTGGAGGAGCTAAGAAAGTCCTTTGAGGAAAGGGGATACACCTTTCATGCTGTTTCCGCCCTGACGGGAGAAGGGCTGGAGGAGCTCAAAGAGCTTTTGTGGAAAAAGTACACGGAGGTGGAGAATGCCCCAGCTGGGAAGGTATAGGTTCTCCTTTGACACCTGGAAGACCCTTGAGATAGAGGACGACTACCTTGAGGAATCGGAAGAGATAGAAGACCCTGAGGTGGAGACGAAGGAATGGAAACCCATCGGTGGGACACCCTGTGAAGGTGTGAGCATAGTTTTTGTTGACGGCGTAAGGAGAACGGAGAACCTCATTTACCTGGAGGACGAGGAAGGGAACTTCACCGAGGGAGCCTTTGTATCCGTTGGAGCGGGGGCTCTCTTCATGACGCATGCCCGGATCAATCCTGCAGAGGAAGCATTTCGGAACTTCAAAGTTGAGAGGTACCTCCTTCTTAAAAAGGGTTTGGATCTCGGAGAGGAGAAGTTGAGGTTTGAGTTTGGAGAGTCCATCCTTGAGTTTGCTGTAAAGACGACCGAGAAGGAGCTCTCCCCCTTCGTGAACGAGCTGATGTCAAGGATGGAGGCTGAGGTGGCGGAAAAGACTTACAGAGAGGTAAAACCAGATCTGATGATCACCGATGGAACCGTCCACTACACCGCCAAGGTAAAGGAGTTACCCTTTGTGGGTTACGTGAAGAAGCACAGGAAGAGATACATCCCCAATGAGAAGACCTACATATTCAGGGAGCTGAAGGTAGGAGAGAGGACACCCATAGTGAAGCTTCACTCCCAGCCAGCCATGGAAGGGGAAGGCGTAAAGAGTTTTGACAAGTTCACCTGGTACGTGAGGATAAGCGAAAACGAGGGGATAAGCGGTATAGCGAGGCTTGAGGTCTCGGCGGGCATAGGGCTCAGGAGAGCTGTTGAGCTCGCAAACAAGACCGCATGGATAATTCCAGAGTTTGCCTCCGCAGAGTTCTCGGACAGGAGGGCACCCCACAACCTCACGCCCATCAAATACCTTGAGAATGCACTGAGGAGGAGGCTTGGAAGCCAGGCTTTAATAAGGAGGATACTAATAAAGGAACTACTTACCCCGAGATAAGCTCCCGGAGTTTTTCCAGATCCTCCACAAACTCCGTGTCAGCCCGTGGATTTCTGAGTATGTAAGCGGGGTGGTAGGTGAGTAGGACGAGTATCTTCGGGTCGTAAGGGTAGGGCATCGTTTGACCTCTCACCTTCGTTATGGAGAGCTTCTTCCCTAATATCCCCTCACCGGCGGTGGCTCCGAGACAGCATATAACCTTTGGCTTTATTATCTCCAGCTCCTTCTTCAGGTAGGGGAAGCAGGCGCCTATCTCCGCGGGTGTGGGCTTCCTGTTTCCGGGAGGTCTGCACTTGCAGACGTTGGTTATGTAAACCTCTTCCCTCTTCAGTCCCAGAACCTCCTCTATCTTTTTGTTAAGGTACTTCCCAGCCCTACCAACGAAGGGTCTCCCCTGCCTGTCTTCATCCTCTCCCGGAGCCTCCCCTACAAAGACAACGGGGGAGTACGGGTTCCCGTCTCCAAATACCACCTGGGTTCTGTTCCTGTGAAGATCACACTTGGTGCAGTCTTTAAAGGAGTTGAAGTGCTCCTGAAGGAGCTTTCTCCTGTCCTCCATCTTTCCCTTCCTCCTCGCTCCTCCCTTCTTCCCGCTCTTGGTGAGATATATCTCTCCAAAGCCGAGTTTCTCAAGCGCCCTTGCGGTTTCCTCTATGCCCATCTCAGTTTCCGAATACCTCTACCGGTTCCTCCCTGAACCTGCCCTCCATGAGCTCCCAGCTCCTGTAAGAGACCGCCTTACCATTCTGGACAGAGACTATGATGTAGGAGAACCCTTCAAAGGCTCTCTCCTCGTCAAACTGGGAAGGTCTGTCGGGGTGGTCGGGGTGGGAGTGGTAAACCCCCACTATCTCAAGTCCGAACTCTCTCGCCTTGTCCTCAGCCTTCATGTAGTCCTTTGGGTCTATCTCGTAGCGGTCGTTCTTCCTGTCAGGGTTGGCGTTGGGTGTTTCGTAGGCTCCGAACACGGTTCTAACGTCTCTCTCTACCTTTCCGAGAAGGAGCCCGCAGGTCTCGTAGGGGTAGTCCTTCTCAGCCTGAGAGAGAATTTTCTCAAGGGCTCTCTTCCTTATCCTCAGCATGTAGAAATTATAAAAAAAGAGAAAAGGGGAAGAGGAAAGGGAGGGGGTAGACTTCTAAGACGCCTTCTCTATCTTTATGGCTTCCTTATTCTGGTTGAGCTTCACCTCCACATTCCATCCATCCTGCAGACTGGTTAAACAGTCAGAACCCTTGTAGTGAACGCCTCCATACTCGCAGTAAGTGTTGCTCGTAACAGTAACGGTAACGGTTGTTCTATCCGTCCCACTGACATCAAAGGTTCCGCTGGCTGTATCAATATTTGATACAGCTCCCTTTACCTCGGTGTGCATGCCTTCGTAGTTTCCTCCAGAGGCGACCTCACCACACTTCTCGGAGCTCTTTGCCTCTATCTCAACGGCGGTAAGGGTATCCGTGGTTGAGGGGTCTTCCTGGGACTTTATCTCAACACACATGCTGGGCTGTATCTGGTTGAGGCAGTCCTGACCCCAGTAGTTCGTGTCCATCACCTCACAGCGCGTTGAGTCGGTAACGTTGACCGTGTAGGTGCTGTCCTTCCAGCTGACCGTAAGAGAGCCAGTATCTACACTCTGAACCACAGCGTGTATCTTGTATTCGGAAGCGTTAGCTTCACTCGGAGTGAGTGGGGAGACTTTTACTTCCGTTATCTGCCACGGGGTGGTTGTTGTGTTTACCTCAAAGTCCTTGAGGTTGAAGTCCAGTATGAGCTTCTCCATTGCGGTTGGGTTTATCACCCCGTTGTACCTTATGTAGCAGAGCTGATTTCCGTTAGAATCCGTATAACCGGGTGGGCAGTTCACAACGTTGGGCTTTGTCGGCTTCTCGTCCATATCCGTGAACACAGCATCGTGGCACTGCCCGTTGTTGTCGCATATATTAGCCTGCTGGGAGAGGACTACCTCCAGTCTGGGGTAGCTTCCCTCGGGAATGGTTGTCGTGTCTATGTACTGGAGGACGCCGTTCAGATTTGTTAAGTCCACTGTCAAACCGTTGGTGTTCTGGAAGAGCTGAACCTTGTTCTGACAGGCTGGATCGCTACACAGGCTGACCTCGTAAACGGTTACGTTTACAACAGGATACATGCTCGCATCGTCTGTGAAGTAGAGAGAAACCGGAGAGCTACTACCACTTCCACCTCCCCCGCACGCACTGAGCAAGACACCTCCTGCGAACACCGCTGAGAGGAGAACGGTCTTTTTCCCCATAGGTTATCACCTCCTCATTTTGTTGGACATTAAGGTAAGGGGGTAAGGTTACCTTTACGTTACCTGCTGAGGGTTTTTAAGGAGAACTTCAGCACGGAATATTCCGTTGTTGTAGGCGAGCTTCACCTCCCAGCCAAGCTCATCGCAGAGCTTCTTCACTATCGCAAGACCGAGACCGAGTCCCCTCTGAGACTCTCTGTAATATCTCTCAAAGAGCTTTTCCAGGTTCTCGGGAGGTTTTGCCGGGTTCTCCACGACCATAAGGCTGTCCCTGAGAATAACCCTCACCCATCCGCCCCTTGAGCTGTGCCTGAAGGCGTTCTCCAGCAGGTTTGAGATGATCCTGAGGACTGCGTCCCTGTCAGCCCTCACCCTTACATTCTCAAGCTCCAGGTAAACCTTCTTCTCCGGGTAGGCTTTCCTGAAAACCTCAACCTCCTCTCTCAGGAGTTTTTCAAGCTCAATTTCCTCCAGTTTGTGTTCCCTCTTAACCTCAAGGGGTCTCAGGTTCTCCCTCAGGGTCTCAAGCTGTTTGAGGGCAAGCTCAGCCCTCTCTATCTCCTCGTCCTTGTACCTGCTCTTCAGTATCTTCAGGTTTACGCGAAGCGTGGTAAGGGGCGTGTTTAGGTCGTGGATTATGTCCCTCGTAACCTCCTCTATCATCTGGAGGGCTTTCCTTAACGGGTTTATTGAGTACAAAGCAAAAACGAAGGATACGAGAAGCGAGAAGAGGGAAGAGGAGAGGAACATGAGGAATGTTTTAAAGGCTATTGTGTTTCTGTCAAATTCAAACCTGTACCAAGGATAGTAGATGAGGAGAGCATCTTCTTTAGACCCGGGGACGGGTATAACTATACTGAGTCCTTCCGCAGTCTCCATAAGCTCGTAAAACCTGTATCCGTAAACCTTCGCGGGAACTACATCTACCCTGAACTTCTCCCCCTTGAAGGTGTAGCTGTAATTCTTCATCTCCAGAAAGATCCTCTCCTTCAGGTCTGTCATCTCTATCCTGTAAACGAGGAAGGATATAACTCCTAAGAGTACCTCTATTGTGAGGAAGAAGAGTAAGAAGCTCTTCAGTAGGGACTCCCTTTCGTAGGCTGTTTTAGGCAAGTGTTTTCTAATCAATCGTGTACCCCAGACCTCTAATGGACTTTATATCTATACCCGTCTTCTTCTTGAGCTTGTTTATGGTTACCCTGAGTGCCAGAGGAGATGGGTTTAGCATGTAATCGTAGAGCTCCTCCTTGGTCACGACCCTGCCCCTGTTCCTCAGCAGTTTGTGGAGTATGTTCCTCTGAACCTCTCCAAGCTCAAGCTCACTGTCTCCTCTGAAGAACCTCCCGTCCCTGTAAACGATATCACCGTACCTTAGTTCCTCCTCCTGTTTTTTCAGGCGTGCCTTTATACGTATCACGAGCTCCTCGGGGTCAAAGGGCTTCTTTAGGTAGTCCTCAGCTCCCGCGTTGAAGCCCCTCGTTATGGTCTGAATGTCTGTCAGGGCGCTTATGAATATGGTCGGAGTGTCGTCTTTGAAGTGCCTGAGGTCCTCAAGGAGCTCAATGCCGTCTCCGTCTCCGAGGTTAACGTCAAGCACGTAGAGGTCAAATCTCTTACGCTCCAGGAGGTCAACAGCATCAGAGAAGCTGTAGGCGAGCTCAACCTCAAGCCCGTTGATCTCCAGATACTTCTTCAGGCTCTGGGCGAGAACCCTGTCGTCTTCAACCAGAAGAACTCTCGCGCCCATACTCAAAATCTAATCCCCAGACGCACCGTAAGGCTGTGGTCGGTAGCCTCCCTGTTGATCCCCCTGCTGTAGCTCAGCGTCGCATAGAGGTTCCTGTTTATGTCGTACAGAGAGAAGAAAGAGAGGTAGGAGTTGTATCCATCCCTGACAGCGGACTCAGAGAGGTCGTAGGATAGGCTCGCATAGAGCCTGCGTGTTATGTTGTACCCGCCACCGACAGAGGTTGATAAGGTGTCGTTCAGGTTCCTGTTCCCCCTGAAGGTGTAGCCAAGGTACAGGAATGCGTCCAGATCATCAAACAGATAATCAAGCACGACCGACGGCGTGTAGTCAAACTTCCCGTCGCTGTACTGACTTTCACCTGTTGGTATCTTTATCCTCACGCCCGGCAGGGCGTAGAGCCTGTCGGTAATGAACCTTGAGTAGCCCACGAACAGGGAGCTGTCCCCCATACCGGGGTTGTTCAGCTTACTGCTCAGGTAGTACCTTGTGGTGAAGGAAGTGTAAAAATCCCTGTAGGAGTAAGCGACTGAAAACAGTGAGAATACCCTTTCTTCCTTACCGTCCTTCAAAAAACCGCCCCCCAGTCTCATGTAGAACTTACCCCTCAGAACGTGTTTGCCCTCTATGGGGCACCCGTATCTGTCAACGAGCTGTAGGATGGGCGTATCTGGACACCTGTCCTTGCTGTCCTCAACCCCGTCAAGGTCGCTGTCCTGAAAGGCGAAGGAAAGATGTGTAAATATCAGAAAGCCCGCCAAGTATATCCCTTTCCTCATCCCATCTGAAATACTTTTATCTAATCATGTTCTCCGTTTTCCCTGCCTCCCATCTTGTTCTCAACCCTGTTTTCGTACTTTTCCTCAACCTTCTCCTCGTATCTCTCTCCCCTCTCCTCCTCTTTCATCTCATGACTGAAACCTCTTTCCTGCTCTTCTTCAAACTCTTCATGCCCGTGCTCTCTCTCGTAGTGCTCCTCCCCTTTCAGCTCCCTGTATATCCTTCTGATAGCCTCCTCCCTCTCCCTTCTGTTGAGCTCCCTGAGCTTCAGCTTTAGCTCGTTCATGACCTTGTACCTCTCGTCGG
Source organism: Aquificaceae bacterium (assembly GCA_015492115.1). Classification (GTDB taxonomy): domain Bacteria; phylum Aquificota; class Aquificia; order Aquificales; family Aquificaceae; genus Hydrogenivirga. The sequence goes on along the minus strand of WGFS01000009.1, from coordinate 1,249 downwards.
GGGGTGCGCTCTTGACCTCTTTCAGGAGTTCGTTTATCTCCCTCTCTATCTCACCGCCGAAGACAAGTCCCGCAAGAAGTAGAAAAATTCCGAGCAGTTTAACCTTCATTCCGCTTCTAAATATACTACCTTTGCGTTACCGGAAAGTTACCCATAGTATAGACTATCAGTAAAGATGGAAAGGGAGCGCATATACTTTTACTTCTTCCTGGTGCTCGTTCTCTTCTTCATATTCTCAGCACTCCTCATGCTTCTTCCCTTTGCGGTTCCTATACTGTGGGCTATCGTCATTGGCATAGTCCTCTACCCCCTCCACAGCTATATAGAGAAGCTCGTCAGGAACAGAACCCTGTCAGCCCTCCTAATGAGCCTGATAGTCTTCCTCTTCATAATAGTTCCCTTCAGCGTGGTGAGTGTCCTCGTCTTCCAACAGCTTATGGACGCTACCCAGAAGCTCATGATATATCTCCAGAGCCACAGCTACCAGGAGTTACTCTCATCTCTAAAACACTCTTCCTTGACCAGGGAGTACATGGAGAGGTTCGCCCCCGTGCTTGAGTTCGTCCAGAAGGAGGAGTTCAGACAGGTAATAGCTGAGTCCCTGAACAAGCTCCTGAAGTTTCTCGGAGACAAGCTCGGTCAGTTAGCCTTCATAGCGGGTAGGAATGTCTTCTACGTTTTCGTCTTCCTCATAACCTTCTTCTTCATACTCAGGGACGGTCCGGGCATCCTCAGGAGGATAGAGAGGTTGATCCCGATGGACCACGAGGACTTAGAGAGTGTTATGGGTACCATGTACAGAACCATTCTCGCGGTCGTTTACGGCTCGGTGGGAACAGCCCTGCTCCAGTCAGTCTTCGCATTCATAGCTTACTCTATCGCCGGGATAAAGTTCTCCCTTCTGTGGAGCGTGCTCACCTTCTTCGCAGCCTTCATACCTCCCTTCGGAGCCTCCGCCATCTGGGTGCCTTTGGCGGTTTACAGCTTCTTTGAGATAGGAACCTGGCAGGCGATATTCTTGGGCGTATGGGGTCTGCTCGTAATATCCTCCATGGATAACCTCGTCCGACCCCTCATAATAAAGAAGGGCGTCAGGATACCTTACGTGGTTCTCTTCTTCGCGACCATAGGCGGACTGCTGAAGTTCGGCTTTATAGGGCTGTTCCTCGGACCCATAATATTCACAACCCTCTTTGCCCTCTTCAAGATCTACGAGAGGAGGATACTCAGTCAAGATACTTGAAGGCTT
>WGFS01000008.1 GCA_015492115.1 Aquificaceae bacterium | reverse complement strand
GGAGAGCCTTCATATCCTCAACGAACACAGGTGGTCCGCAGAGGTAGTACAGGTTTGCTGGAATGTCCTCCACCTCCTTCAGAACCATATCCGCGTTTATTCTGCCCCTGTACCCCTTCCAGTTCTCCGGTGCGCTTCTCGTCAGCGTGATCCTGACCTTTATGTTTGAGTGCCTTTCAAGCTCCTCAAGCTCTCTCCGGTATATTATCTCCTCGTAGGAAGTGTAAGAAACGAGGAGCGTCGCCTTCACGTTGTGGAGCCCTTTGTCCCTTATATACCTGAGTATGCACATAAGAGGGACTATGCCACTGCCCGCTCCGAGGAGAACTATACGTGTTGAAATCTCCTCCGTCCAGTAGAACTTTCCGTATGGACCCTTTATATAGAACTTATCGCCTTCCTTCACCCTGGTTGTGAGAATTACGGAAGCCTTCCCGCCCTCCTTTCTCTTCACTGTCAGCTCAAGCCTGTCCTTCTGAAGGGGACTTGAAGCTATAGAGTAAGCCCTCTTCAGCTCTTCGCCGGTGGGAGGATAGGGGACCTTCAGCATGACGTACTGACCCGGGTAGAATTCAAAGTCCTGTCCCGATATGTCAAAGACGAGGGTTCTCGTGGAGGGGGTCTCCTCCCTTACCTCAACAACGGGAGCGACAAACTCAACGATGGGTTTCCTCTCAAGCTCTATCACTGCCCACCTTCCTTCTTGAGCTTTTCGTAGGTGGCTATTATATACCCGAGGAAGGCGTTTTCAGGCTGAGCTCCTACAAACTCGGCGACACCGTTGTTTATCACTATCTTGGGAACTCCCACGACCTGGAACCTCTCCGCGAGATCCTGGTTCTCGGAAGCGTCTATAACCTTGGCGGTTATGTAATCGCTCGCAAGGGCAAAGTTGTATGCCATCACCGCTGCGGAAGGGCAGTACCCGCAGGAGGTGGTCACGAACACCATCAGCTCTATAGGTATGTCCACCTGCCTTAGAAGCTCAAGGGTTTTCTCCGAGAGGTTGGGCTTCCTCTTTGAGACCTGGAGTATGCCCTGAACGAGGGTGCTGAACTCAAGCCCTGCGGGGAGCCCAATGTACCTTATTCCGTAGTCTCTGTCACCCTCAATGACTATGGTCGGAAGCCTATCAACACCGTACCTCTCCGCAAGCTCCTTCTCAAGGACGGGTGAGTGCACCTCGTACCTGATCCTCTCTTCTCCCGCAACCTCCGCAAGCTCCTTAAGAAGCTCCTCAACGGTCTGACAGCTCTCACACCCTATAGCCTGGGAGAACACTTTCACCGTAACAGGCTCCTTAAACTCCTTCTCAAATATATCCTTTATCTGTGCCCTCACATCCAGCCCTAAGAGCATCCGTTCACCTCCTTTTCAGAAAATTAATATATTCTAATTTTCTTAACTTTCATCAGAACAGACTCCCCTTCCTGACCTGCTGGAGTAAGTTGTGGGCGAGTCTCGTGGGCTCGGGTATCCTGTACCTTGAGGTCTTCAGAACGAGCTCTATCGCGGTCTTAAGGCTTATCCTGTGTCCCACAGACACGAAGACCGGTGCGGTTCTGTCCCTTGTCCTGACAACAGCCCCGACTATCCTGTCCCTGTGTCTCAGGTAGGAGAAGTCCCCCCTCTTCTCTCCGGGTTCTCTATAATGTCCGAAGAGCCTCGTTTTTGCAACGCCTACGCTAACCTCACCCGTTTCAACCCCGAAATGGCTCGCTATACCACAACCTCTTGGGTGGGCTATCCCCTGCCCGTCAATGAAGAAGACGTCAGGCTTCAGCTCACTCTTCTCATACAGCTTTAGGAGAAGGGGCATCTCCCTGAAGGCTAAGAAGGTGGGTATGTAGGGAAAGCTCACCGTGTCTTCTACGACAAGGTCATAAACGGGTCTGAGGCTCTTCAGCTCAATAACTACAAGGCTCGCCCATGCACGCGTCGGGTTTTCGTTGATCTTCTCAAAGGTCAGATCCATGCCTCCGATGGTCTCAACCTTTTCAAAGTCGTCCTTCTGTATGACCCTCTTCGCACACTCAAGCTGAACCTTTTTGAGCTCCTCTATCCGCAGGTCTTTTGCTCTACCTTCTTCACCTCTCCCCAGGGTTCTACCTCCTCAAATATCTCGCTCTCAAATATATACACCTTTGCAGAAGGGTCTTTCCAGCAGTCCCTTTCAAGACCTGCCTTCAGGCAGGTGTGTTCAAGAAATTCTACAGGATCCCAGCTGTATCTCGGTGCGACCTGTGGAAGAAGAAGTCCTCTTGAACTTCCGAGTTCAACTATGAGACCATCCCTACCGATACATATCCCCTCAGGCAATCGCTCTTTGGAGATCTCCTGGGGTTCTGTGAGTACAGAGAGCTCCCATACAACTTTGTTTAGCTCCTCCAGACTCAGGGGTGGGAAGCGTGGGTCTTTGAAAGATGCACTTACCGAGGAGTATATGACCGCGTACCACAGGGGATATACGGGATAGGGGACACCTATGCACCCCCTGAGCTCCCTGCCGGGATACCTCAATAGGGTAGTAAAAACACCTCTCTTCTTCCGGTACTTTTCCTTCAGACTGTCGGGGACTAAAAGCTCTTTCCCTTCAAAGACACTCAGAACAGCATTCCTTCCAATAAGGACAAGCTCTTTAGCTTCCTCTGAGCTCAGCATGAACTCTCTCCTCAAGGCTCCTGAATTTGAGCTCCTCCTCCCCACCGAGCTCGTGGTCGTATCCGAGAAGGTGGATCACCCCGTGGGTGAGCAATCTCTCAACCTCCTCCTCAAGGCTGTGCCCCAGCTCTTTTGCCTGCCTCCGGGCTGTCTCAAGGGATATTACGATGTCACCGAGTATGAGCCTTCCCTCAACCACATCGCCATCGGGGAAAGAAAGGACGTCAGTGGGTCTGTCCTTACTGCGATAAGTTCTGTTCAGCCCCCTTATCTCTTCATCGCCCGTTATGAGTATGCTCAGCTCCGCGTTCTTAACACCGAGGATATTGAGAATT
>WGFS01000007.1 GCA_015492115.1 Aquificaceae bacterium | reverse complement strand
GAACGAGACCTACGGGGAGTTCCAGGAAGAGGTGGACATGATAAACCAGGCTTTCTTTGAGGTCATGAGCGAGGGGGACGCGAGAGGTAGGGTGTTCACCTTCCCCATCCCAACCTACAACATCACGCCCGACTTTGACTGGGACAGCCCGAGCCTTAAAGGACTGTGGGAGATGACCGCCAAGTACGGAATTCCCTACTTCGCCAACTTCATCAACTCTGACATGAAGCCCGAGGACGTCAGGAGTATGTGCTGCAGGCTGAGGCTTGAGACCAAGGAGCTACTCAAAAGGGGAGGAGGGTACTTCGGTGCGAACCCGCTTACGGGCTCCATAGGTGTGGTGACCATAAACATGCCGAGGCTCGGCTACCTCTCCGATAGCGAGGAGGAGTTCTTTGAGAGGCTGTCCAAGCTCATGGACCTCGCTAAGGAGAGCTTAGAGATAAAGAGGAGGGCGATAGAGGACTTCATGGAGAAGGGTCTTTACCCTTACTCCAGGTTCTACCTCAGGATGGTCAGGAAGAGGTTCGGAGAGCACTGGAAGAACCACTTCTCAACCATAGGTCTGATAGGGATGAACGAAGCCTGCCTGAACCTCTTCGGGGTGAGCATAGCGGACCCGAAGGGGAGGGACTTCGCGATAAGGGTACTTGACTTCATGAGGGAGAAACTCCTCCAGTATCAGGAGGAGACGGGGAACCTCTACAACCTTGAGGCAACCCCTGCGGAGGGAGCCTCCTACAGGCTCGCCAAGCTTGACAAGGAGACTTTCCCAGACATAATAGTTGCGAACGAGGAGGAGGTCAAGAAGGGATCCGCTCCCTTCTACACCAACTCAACCCAGCTTCCCGTGAACTACACAGACGACCCCTTTGAGGTTCTGGAGCACCAGGAGGAGCTCCAGATAAGGTACACGGGAGGGACGGTCATACACTTCTTCGTCGGGGAGAGGATAAAGGATACGGAGAGCGTAAAGAACTTCGTCAGAAAAGTGTGCGAGAACTACAGGATACCCTACTTCACCATAACGCCTACCTTCAGCGTCTGTCCAAAGCACGGCTACATATCGGGAGAGCACGAGAACTGTCCCATATGCGGTGAGAGGTGCGAGGTCTATTCAAGGGTGGTCGGGTATCTCAGACCTGTGAGCCAGTGGAACGAGGGGAAGCAGGAGGAGTTCAGGCTCAGGAAGACCTACAGGATATCCTGAATGCTGATAGGAGGAGTTCAGAGGTTCACCCTCATAGACTTCCCGGGGAAGGTAGCCTGCATAGTCTTCACCCAGGGGTGCAACTTCAGGTGTCCTTACTGCTACAACAGGTCTCTTGTTTTGCCCGAGGAGTTCGGGGAACCCCTGCCCGAGGAGGTCTTCTTCAAGTTCCTCTCCAAGAGGAGGGGTCTCTTGGACGGGGTGGTCATAACTGGAGGGGAGCCCACAGTCCAGCCTGACCTTCCAGAGTTCGTGGAGAAGGTAAAGAGCATGGGCTTTTTGGTGAAGCTTGACACGAACGGGAGCCATCCGGAGATAGTAAAACCCCTGATAGAGGAGGGGCTCCTTGATTACGTGGCGATGGACGTCAAGGCTCCCCTGAGAAAGTACAGGGAGGTGGTCAGGGTGGGGTTTGAGCTCGGGAACGTGGTGAGGAGCATAGAGCTTCTGATGAGCTCGGGGATAGACTACGAGTTCAGGACCACGGTGGTTAAGGAGCTCCTCTCCCCCGGGGACATCCTTGAGATAGGGGAGCTGATAAAGGGGGCAAAGAGATACGCCCTCCAGAGGTTCCTGGTAACGGATACTCTCCTTGATCCGAGCTTCAAGGAGAAGCACACCTACACTGAGGAGGAGCTTGAGGAGCTCGCGAGGAAGCTGAGAAAATATATAGAGGAGGTGCTGGTGAGATGAGGAGCCTTCTCCTTCTACTTCTCTTACTCGGTGTTTCTCTTGCTGTAACGAAGGAGGAGTTCAGGAAGGACAGGGAGTATGTTAGCAGGGTAGAGAAGAGGCTTGAAGAGCTTGACAGGCTCGCCCAGAAGGTAGGACCCAAGACCGAGATAATAGACGAGCTCAACTCCTACGGATACCCACTCTATACCTTAGAGGATAAATACCTGATGGAGAGCGGTAAGGAGTACAAGAGGTTCTACGAAAGAGTCAGGAGGGCTTACGACAAGCTCCTGTACGTCAAGAGGGGGTTATTTCCAGAGCTTCTGAAGAGGGAGATAGAGGATCTCCACGTTCCCGTGTGCGAGGTCAGGGCTGAGGGGAAGAGGAGGGAAAACATTACCATACTTATGAAGGACCCCAAGAACGAGAAAGATGTCATGAAGGTGATGACCCAGACCCAGCTCCAGTACGCTCACCTGATCGGTGTAGAGGGGGTCAAATTCAAGAGGTGCAGGTGATAAGATAGATAGAGGAGGTAAGGGATGGAGATCTACTGCGATGGAGAGAGGGTGTTTTTGTCAAGGGACTACAGGGTAGAGGGTATTTCAAAGAAGGAACTTCTGGAGAGCTCTGAGGAAAAGATTGTCTGGCAGTCGGAAAAGCTCTCCGAAACCCCCACGAGGCTCACGAACACGAGGTACCACCTTGTTGGGGCTGGAGGAAGCAAGCTGGTCAGGATGGACAGGAGGAGCGGTGAGACCGTTGAGATAGATGCGGGGAACGAGGTAAAGGATGTAACGAGCGACCTCAGAGACATATTTTTTGTCACAGCGGAGGGTGTTTACAGGGTTCCAGCGGAGAGGTTCGTAGAGTCTGAGATCGTCAGGTATCCGGTGTCCGACACCCTGGATAAACCCATAAGGTCTATAGATGTCCTCGGAGATGTTGTCTTCGTGATAGGTGGAAACTTCCTATACAAACTAACAACCGAAGGTGAAAAGCTATCGGAGAAGGCTCTCACCGAAGGAGTAAAAGTCCTCTCCGATTACGAAGGACCCGTAGCTATAACGGGGAAGGAGGTCGTCTACCTTACGGAGGAGATGGAGGTTCTCTCCAGCGGTAGCTACGAGGGGGTTTACTTGAAGGCAGAGCACGGAGCCTACAACACCTTCCTTCTATCGGATAAAACCTTCAGTGTATTCGGGAAGACGGGGCAGAGGTACGCCCACGTAGATGGTGCCCACTACCCGAGCTTCACGGAGGGGCTCAACCACATATACTTCTACGACGAGGAGGAAAAGGGGCTATCCGTAGCAGGGAAGAAGGACCTTCTTGGGGACAACTTCCAGGAGATAGACCTCGCAACCCTTGTGGGTATAGTTGCGGGCTCGCTCATGCTCGCGGAGAGGGAAGGGGCTGAGGTTCTCCTGAGGGAGGAGAAGGGCTTTATAGACGTCCACATAAACGGGGAGCACGTCCCCGTGGAGAGGGTTATCTTGAAGCTCTCCAAGTACTTCCCGGAGGTCTTCTACCTCTACAAAAACCCCGGATACTACGACGAGATAGAGAACTTCGCGGAGAGGTTTGACCTATTTAAAGTGGAGGGCAAGGACGTCAGGCTCAACGCAGACCTTTTAGAGAGACTCCTTGAGCTCCACTCCTCCTTCAGAACCTTCAGGGAGGACATAGCGAAGGACATAATAGGTCTGGCGGTCAGGTGATCACCACCGCCCTCTCTCCCTTCTCCACATAACCGCAGGGGAAGGCGTCCTCTCCGAGGAGCCCGAGGGCTCTCTCCTTATCTTTCTCAGGGACCACAGCTATCATCCCAACCCCCATATTGAAGGTTCTGAACATCTCCCTCTCCTCTACGTTTCCGAGCTTCTGGATCCAGCGGAAGACGGGGTTCTCCGGTATGCTCCCCTTCTCCACAATCGCCCTCACGCCCTTCGGAAGGACCCTTATCAGGTTCTCCGGTATTCCTCCTCCAGTTATGTGGGCGAGCGCCTTCACCTTCACGCTCTTTTTGAGTTTCTTTATATCCTTCGTGTATATCCTCGTGGGGGTAAGGAGGATCTCACCGACGGTACCACCGAGCTCCTCAACCTTGTCCGTGAGCTTTATACCCCTGTCCTTTAGCACCTTCCTTATGAGGGAGAAGCCGTTGCTGTGGAATCCCGAAGACCTTATGCCTATAAGAATGTCTCCCGGGGACACATCCTCCCCCGTTATAACCTCCTCCCTCTCGCATACCCCTACGCAGAAGCCCGCAAGGTCGTAAACCCCCTCGGGGTAGAAGCCGGGCATCTCCGCGGTCTCCCCTCCCGCGAGGAACACCTCACCTCTCCTACAACCCTCAACTATCCCGTTTATCACCTTTTTAAGAACCGTGAGCTCTATCTTCCCTGTCGCTATGTAGTCTAAGAAGAAGAGGGGATCAGCCCCGGTGGTGAGGACGTCGTTCACGTTCATGGCGACGAGGTCTATCCCTACAGTGTCGTGGACTCCGAGCTCCTGGGCTATCTTGAGCTTTGTCCCCACCCCGTCCGTTGAGGAGAACACCACAGGCTCCCTGTATCCCTTTATGGGGAAACCGCTCGCAAAACCTCCGAACTCGGTCAGGGGGCTCTCTGGGAAGGCTCCCTTTACCTTCTCCCTTATGTACCTTACGAACTCGTTAGCCCTCTCTATATCAACGCCTGCGTCTCTGTAGGTTGTCAAGAGCTTTCCCTCCTGAAGTAGAACTCCTCAACCACCGTGTATATGGGACCTATGCTCGTGAGGGAGCTTGATATAAGGGCTATCCTGTCAACCACCTCCTCACCGAAGGTGAAGTTCCTGTATCTGTTCATTAGACCTCCGAGCTTCTTCCTGTCAACCTCCTTTATCCTGCACACCGTTACGTGAGGGTGAAAGGGTTTTGCATCCACTCTTATACCAGCCTTCTTGTTCAGCTTTGCAACATCGTTAGCAAGCCTCTTAAGTTTGTTCTCCCCTCTTGAGACACCTATCCAGAGGATCCTCGGTCTCCTCCTGTCGGGGAAGACCCCTAAGGATCTGTACTGGACTCTGAAGGGAGAGTATTTCTCCGCAACACTCTGGAGATTCTTCAGAACACTTACCGCCTGCTCCTGACCTATCTCTCCGAGGAATTGAAAGGTCATGTGCATGTTCTGGGGTTCTATCCACTTACCCTTCAGATATCCTTTCGTCTCCTCTTTAAGCTTGTCAACGTGCTCGTATATGCTCTTTGTCGTGAAAAAACCCACGAAGGCGCGCATGTTGGCTCTATTTTAACACTCACATTAACTCTATGGGGGATGCCAGCGCAACACTCCTGAGACCGAAGTAAAATATGTAGAGCTTGAACTTGTAGCTCAGTATGTGTGCTGTGTACCTTCCGCTGTCTGACACGGGCATGTTGAGTCTGTTCTGCTCATAAATACCTTTCAACCTCCCGTTGTGGAAGAGGAGTATTATAGGATTCTTTAAGTTCGTATCAACCACGTATCTGAAACTGTAAGGTGTTTTACCTCCCGGCAGATAGAAACTCCTGTCAGAGTATGCAAAAACCTTAACCTTAGCCCTTCCAAATATTACCAGCGCACCCTTGAGGAAATCCTCAACGTAAGACTCCCTCAGGAGTATGTCTTTGGACTGATACACGTTCCTTCTGTTGCCCAGGATGTAGTCGTAGGAGGGGACATCAACGCCGAAGAAGGTGGACAGCAGTATCCTGTCGTCGTGGGCGACGAGATAACAGTCGGAGGGTTTATCGTAGAGCCTTCTCATCAGCACATCCTCGGGAGTTTTTCCAACAAGGATCTTTGGAAAACGCTCAAAGAGCGTGTGAAGGAGCTCCTCTACAAGAGGAACCTCCGAAGCCCTTATAACCATACAGCCTTTGTTTCTGGGTGTTGGGAATAGCCTGTCCTCTATGTTCTCAGGGAAGTCACCGAAGGCTATATCAAACCCTCTCCTGTCCATCGCCTTTAAGAGGTTCTTTATGCTTCCCGCGTGGTTTGAGAAGGCGGTTTTAACATCGTAGGCGAAGGAGTACCTGTAGATTATGGGCTGTGGGTAGAATTCCTGCGGGGCGTAGTTTGTGTAAGGAATTATGTGCACAGGCAGGAGCTGATAGGCTATGAAACCCCATACGTATGCACTTAAAACGAGCCTAATAACCCCCTGGACTCTCATCAAACCTTCCCTCAAAACCTCTCAGCATGTAAACTTTAAAGCCCTTAACCCTCTCTCCTCTCCAGAATATGTCAACCCTCTTTAAAAGTTCGTGGCTTCTGAAGTGCTTTTCAACCCTCTCGGGGAGACCCCAGCTGGACACGAAGATCGCATCCCTCCCCTTGAACTCGGAGAGCCTGTTCCTCCAGAGGTAGTACTGGGTTCTCCTCCCCATGTGGAAAACAAAGGTTCTGGGGTTTCCTTCAACGTAGAAGGCGAGTTCAGCGGATATCTGATAGGCGGTTGAGAATACAAGCTCTTTACCCGTGTAAAACCCGCTCACCTCTCTGCCCAGCTCCTCCCAACCCACCATCACCTTAACGGGATCCCGCTTTGGAGGAAGGAGCCACCTCAGACCGATGTGGTCTATGAGGGGTGTGAAGTGGAGGAGGAGGATCAGGAATGAGGAGAAGAGGACAACACCCCAGAAGGCAAGCTTAGACCGTCTCAAGAGCCTCTCCATGTAAAGGGCTATCAGGATAGCTCCCGTGAAGTACCCGAATCCAGGCCAGTTTGCGTAAACCCTCTTCTTGAGAGCTAAGATGGCAAAGAAGAGGAAGACGGGGAGGGAGTAAACGGTTAAAAATACGAGCCTCCTGTCCTTATCTTTGAAGGTCCTCCGCCAGCCGTAGAGGAGGAAAAGGAAGGGAAGTACGGAGAGCAGGAGGGACTGACCTCCCAGGAACTCAAAGAAGGATCCCCAGTTAGGGAAGTGGGCGTTCTTGCTCGCAAGGTTTGATACGTGCCTGAAGGAGATAAAGTCGTGCTGGAAGTTCCACCAGAGAACGGGAATGGAGAGTATGAGGGCGGGCAAAAGGGAGATGTAGGGCTTTGGAGAGCTTAGGAGCTTCCTCTTTACAAGGAACATGTAGAGGAGGGTGAGTGGAAGGAGGAAAACGGCGGGGTACTTGCTGAGGAAGGCGAGCCCAGCAAAAACGCCCACAAGGAGCCAGAGCCCTGGGTCATTCCTCTCAACCGCAAGGTATATGAGAACGACGGAGACACCCCAGAAGAAG
>WGFS01000006.1 GCA_015492115.1 Aquificaceae bacterium | reverse complement strand
TGGCTATTTCATTATCCTCAATCCCGTACTCGTATATAAGCTCTCTCTGTTTTTGTAAGTCAAAGGGGACGTTCTCAAACTCAAGGACCATGGTGCGGTAGTTCTTCACAAGAGCCTGCTTAGAATATGTCTTAACTGCCATAGTCTAATTATAGGTCTTCCCGTCCGCCTTGCATAGTCCTCGTAATCTTCATACTGTTCTTCAAGTTCAAAGATAGTTATCTTCGTATCGGGTGGATGTATGATAGCTATATATCTTCCAAGCTCAAGAGCTATCCTGTCTCCCTGTTTGTACACAAGAGTCTCCGGGTCTTTGATGTGCTCTGTGAGTATCCTGTCAAGTTCCTGAGGGCTCCTGAGATTCCAGCCGTCTATGTATTTCCTCTTCACATAATGCACCTCAAGACTGCTTACAGATCTTTTACGGAGTATGTTATAGGCTTCCTGGGGTACAACTTCGTAAACTGAACTGAGCTTTAAGAGCTCCCTTTCTATGTCTCTGGAGGTTGCCTCCTTCCATCTCCCCGCCCTCGCTGTTCTCCCGATAGTCTGAACTACCTTAAATTCCTCCTCCCCGACCCTCATCAGGTCTCTCTTTCTAATGAAGGCGTTAAGCTCTCTGTCCCAGAGATTCTCTATGTCCACCCCGAGGGCTTCTAAGTCTCTAATGTATTGAGGTGCTATCTTCTTCAGAGTTCCCCTGTCCAGCTTTTCTTTCCTTCTCCTCATCCCCTTCCTTCTCACGACAGGGATAAGGTAGCACAGACAGTGTGGGTGGGGTTTTTTCCTGGGAACCTTGTCCTTTGGTATATGGGAAGCGATGGCTGTTATAGATTAAATGAGTAAATTAAAATTAGACCAATGAGAAAAGGAATAGCCAACTTACCCCTTCACTACGGGAAGGCTCCTCCATGGCTCTTCAAGAGGATGGTAGAACTCTCAAGAAGCATAGTTGAACTTATGGTCATTGAGCATGGAAGGAAAACCCTACTTGAGAGGCTCTCAGACCCCTTCTGGTTCCAGGCTTTCGGTTGTGTCCTTGGCTTTGACTGGCATTCAAGCGGTCTCACCACCACTGTATGCGGTGCTCTGAAGGAGTCGCTTCGGGGACTTGATAGGGAGCTTGGAGTCTTTGTGGTCGGTGGAAAGGGCAAGAGCGCCCTCAGAACTCCGGAGGAGCTTGAGAAACTCGGGGAGTTAACAGGTCTTGATACGGAGAACTTGAAGGACGTTAGCAGACTTGTCGCAAAGGTTGACAACACGCTTTTACAGGATGGATACCAGCTCTACCACCACACCTTCGTGTTCACAGAGGATGGGTCTTGGGCTGTGATCCAACAGGGCATGAATACGGAAAAGAGATATGCGAGACGCTATCACTGGCTCGGTGATGGACTGAAGAGTTTCGTTGAAGAGCCCCACAGTGGTATATCCTCTCAGGTTATACACGAGAGAATTGAACTCAACATGACCGCAAGGGAATCCAGGGATACGAGGAGCTCCATAACGGAGCTTCTCAGGGATAAGAAAGCCCTCCTGAAGGAGCTTGATAAGATAGAGACACTGAACCTGCCCTCAAGACACTACATAAGAAGAGAAGACCTGAACCTGAAAAGGTTGAAGGATACGGTGAAGAAGGTAAAGGAGGAGGACATAAAGGTGTTTGAGGACGTTCTCAGACAGAGAGGTATAGGTCCCAAGACTATAAGAGCCCTCGCCCTAATAAGTGAGCTCGTGTACGGGACGAAGCCCTCCTTCAGAGACCCGGCGAGGTACACCTTCGCCCACGGAGGGAAGGATGGACACCCGTTCCCAGTTCAGAGAGACATATACGATGCGAGCATAGAGACCCTCAAGAGAGCTATATCTAAAGCGAAGGTCGGTGAGAGGGAGAAGGTTGAGGCTATAAAAAAGCTCTCAGAGATACTCAACCACTGACTCAAGGTCTTCAAAGAAGCCTGGATAGGACACCTTCACACAGTCTATATCATCTATAACCGTTTCCCCCTCAGCTAAAAGCCCCGCTACTGAAAAAGCCATCGCTATCCGGTGGTCACCGTAGGTCTTTATACAGGCACCCTTCAGCCTCTCGTTGCCCTCTATGCTGAAACCGTCTTCGTACTCCTCAACCTCAACACCCATGGCTCTCAGGTTCTCAACCACAGCCCTTATCCTGTCACTCTCCTTCACTCTAAGCTCCTTCGCACCCCTCACCTCTGACCTTCCCTCTGCGAGAGCCATCACCACCGCAAGTATGGGTATCTCATCAACCATGGAGGGAACCTCTTCCGGATACACCTTTACAGCCTTCAGCCTGCCACTGCCTCTGACGAGGATGTCCGCCACAGGCTCTCCCGAAAACTCCCTCTCGTTCTCGTAGGTTAGCTCCGCTCCCATCTCCCGCAGTTTCCTGAAGAACCCGTCCCTGGTAGGGTTTACGAGAACATCCCTCAGGAGAAGCTCACTCCCCTCCGTAAGAACAGCGAGAGCCAATGGAAAGGCGGACGAGGAAGGGTCTGCGGGACAGTAAACCTCCGTGCCCCTGAGCTCCTGACCACCCCTGACCTTTATTAGATGTCCTCTCTCCTCGGGAACACTTATCAGCTTAACACCAAAGGAGCGGAGCATCCTCTCCGTATGATCCCTTGATAGGACAGGTTCTGAGACCTCAGTCATACCTTCAGCCCTGAGCCCTGCGATTATCAGCGAGGACTTTACCTGGGCGGAAGCTTTCTTGTTGAAGAAAGATATTCCCTTCAGCTCACCACCCCTCACTGAAAGGGGAAGCTTGTTTCCATTCTCCCTACCGTCTATACGGGCTCCCATCTTCCTTAGGGGCTCAACGACCCTCAGCATGGGTCTTCTCCTGAGGCTCTCGTCCCCTGTGAGAGTACTGAAGAAGGGCTGGGTTGATAGAACGCCGAGCATAAGCCTCGCGGTTGTCCCAGAGTTCTTTGCGTCAAGGACATTGCTGGGCTCTTCAAAGGTGTAGTTTCTGCCCTCTATCTCCAGCCTGGTGTTATCCTCAAGCACCTCCGTCCCTAAAGCCTTCAATATGTTGAGTGTAGCGAGGGTGTCTTCAGACCTGAGCCAGCTGTGGACTACCGTCCTTCCCCTTGCCAGCGCACCAAAGATAACCGCCCTGTGGGATATGGACTTGTCCGAGGGAACCCTAAGCTCACCCTTCACCCTCTTGACCTTCCTCTCAATTTTAAACTCTCTCATTCCAGGCTGAGCCTCCTCTGTTTAGCCTCTCTAAGGTACTCTGTCAGTGCTTCCTCGTCTTCATTTTCTATCAGGTCGCCGAGTCTTTTGAGGGACTGACTGTAAACGTCTATGGCCTTGAGGACATTCTCCTTATTCTCTAAGAATATATCCCTCCACATCACAGGATCGCTCCCAGCTATACGAGTGAAGTCTTTAAAGCCCGCCCCGGGATACTTGAAGAGGTCAACCTCATCCGACATCTCTATCAGAGCATCTATCAGGGCGAAGGCTACCGCGTGGGGAAGGTGGGATACCGCACCGAAGACCCAGTCGTGAAGCATGGGATCCATGAACTCCACCTTTCCCCCTGTGAGCTTCCAGAGTCCCACTACCTCATCAAGGGCTTCCCTGTCCGTCCTATCCGTGGGTGTTATCACCACCTTCTTCCCCTCAAAGAGCTCTCCAAAGCTGTGCTCAACTCCAGACTTTTCCGTCCCAGCTATGGGGTGGCTCCCGACGAACCTGTCGCCGAGTATATCTTCAAGCTCAAAGACGAGTCTGCCCTTAACGCTTCCGAGGTCTGTTATCACCGTTTCACGGTCTATATACTCCCTCAATGCTCTGCCTATGCTCCTGAAGGTTCTAACCGGGGATGCGAGAACCACGAATCTGGGTGAAAACTTTTCAACGAGATGGAGATCCGTACCTCCCTCCTCTATAACGCCCATCGCTTTGGCTCTCTCAATGGTTTCCTGTTTTATATCTATGCCGTATATGCTTCCTTCAAATCCACCTCTGCGTAGAGCGAGGGCAAAGGAACCGCCCATGAAACCTACGCCGATTATCAGTAGAGAGGTCATGAGAATGAATATTAAAACATATCAAGGAGCTTGAACTCCTCCTCCACCTCCGGAGGTATCTCTATGTCCCTTACCTCACTTCCCTCTATTATGACCGCACTCCCGGGCTTTAGCTCAAACTCCTTCACAAACTCCCTGAACTCCTTCTCCGTTTCCTCTTTAAACTTCTCGTACTCCTTCTTCTCCTTCCTTATACCCTCCTCAATCTCCCTCTTGAACTCTTCGTACTCTTCCTCTTCCTTCTTTCTGTACCTTATGAACTCACCGACCATCTTTCGCACGGTGAGATAACCGTCCTTGAGGAATATACCTATCTTGTCCCCCTCGGCGTCAACCAGAAACCTCGTTCCCTTTATCCCTATGATCACAGACCTGACCCTAACCTTAAGTCCCCTGCTCTCTCCCCTCTTCCTTATCTGGAAGATCACCCTCCCTTTCTCAAAGTTGAGCCGGTCTATCCCCTCTATGTAGAGAACGCTGTTTTCCATGAGAACCAGCTTATCCATGCCAAGGAGTTTCACGAAAGCCATGGAGCCAAAGTCCGTCTTGAGTATGTCCTTCACGAAGAGCTCCCTGGGGAGCTTCCTTATAACCTCTCCCCTGAGCTCACCCTCTCTGAAGAGTTTTACCCTTCCCTGTTTCTTCAGAACCTCTCCCGCTCTGTCCTGAGCGAGTGCACCGACAACCAAGACCAGAAGAGCAAGAAGCACTCTCATCTCCCTCCTCCTTTCCACCTTTTGTAGAGCTCGTGTTCAAAGCCGAGCTGATCAAGAACCTTACCGACCACGAAGTCAACGACCTCCTCCACCGACTTGGGTCTGTGGTAAAAGCCGGGGCTCGCTGGTGCGACTACAGCCCCTGCCTCTGTAACCCTGAGCATGTTCTCAATGTGCGTCCTTGAGTAGGGCATCTCCCTTACCACCATGATAAGTTTAACCCTCTCCTTTAAGGCTACCTCACATACCCTGTGGATCAAGTTATTATTCACACCGTTTGCGACGCTCGCCAGTGTGCTCATGGAGCAGGGTATCACAACCACACCATCGTACCTTATAAGGGTTGAACCGCTCGCTACGGGTGCTGTTAGCTCCTCCTCCCCATAGAACCTTACCGAGGGAAACTCCTTCTTTAATTCTTCCCCGGTTTTGCCGAGTTCCTCCCTGAGGACAATGTGCCCTGCACTTGAAAGGACAACGTCAACCTCAGCTCCCTCGGATAGAACCTGCAATGTCCTGTACCCATAAATACTACCGCTCGCCCCGGTTATGCAGAGGACAAATCTCTTCATAGAAGGTTCCCCAGCAAACCTCCGAAGGTCTCAAAGAAGGATTTAACCTTCTCCTCCCTCCTGGGCAACTGGAGGACGAGTGTCCCTTCCCTGTCCCTCCCTATCCTTATCTCCTCCCCCACGAGTGAAGGGTTCCTCCTGAAATCGTAGAGGGCTACCACGCACTCCAAGGAGCTTATCTCATCCTCGAGCTCGTAGGGTTCTTCTATCACGACGAGTATGTTGGCATCCTTAGACTCTTCAGCCCCCAGGTCCTTCAGATACGAGAGGGCTAACTCCTTCAGCTCTTCATCCGGGGACAGTACGTTCACCTTCACCCCTTTAAGCTCCTTTTGCCAGTCGGACTTACCCCCGCTCTTTTCGGTGAGTCTTATCTCCTCTATGACCATGCTCTCGTCAAAGCCCTTGCACATGTCGTAGATGTTCAGGAGCGCGGTGGACACCGCGGTGAGAGCCTCCATCTCGTAGCCTGTCCTCGCTATACCGCTCACCGTTGAGGATACCTCCACGCTTTCCTCGTTCACTTTCACGCTCACCTCAACGAAGTCAATGGAAATAGGATGGCAGAAGGGAAGTATCTCGCCCGTCCTCTTCGCTCCAAATACGCCTGTGAGCTTAGTCGCCTCAACGAGGTCTCCCTTGGGGAGCTTCCTCTTCCTTATGAGCTCAACCGTCTCGGGTTTCAGCCTTATCCTCCCGTAAGCGCTCGCTCTCCTGAGGGTCTCAGGTTTTGAGCTGACGTCAACCGTTCTCATAGGCTTTAATATAACCCACATGAGGAGGATACTTCTATCCCACGGCTCCGGAGGAGAGGAGACCCAGAAGCTTATAAAGGAGCTCTTCCTGAAGTACCTGGGGAACGAGGTTCTGAACAGACTTGAGGACGCCTCCATCCTCAGGATAAGCCCGGAGATAGCCTTCACAACGGACTCCTTCACAGTTTCTCCACCCTTCTTCAGGGGAGGGGACATAGGGAAGCTCGCGGTTGCAGGAACGGTCAACGACCTTGCGGTCATGGGGGCAAGACCTCTGTATCTATCGGTAGGGTTCATAATTGAAGAAGGTCTTGAGCTGGGGGATCTGGAGAGGATAGTTAAGAGCATGGGAGAGGAGGCGAGTAAGACGGGGGTCAAGGTTGTCGCCGGGGATACGAAGGTGGTTCCGAAGGGACAGGTGGACAAGGTGTTCATAAACACATCGGGAATAGGTGAGGTGGTTAGAAAAGGGCTCTCCGCCCACAACCTACGGCCTGGTGACGCAATAATCGTCTCTGGTACCGTTGGAGACCACGGGGCATGCATACTCGCAGAGAGGGAAGGGATGGAGTTTGAGCTCCCGATAGAGAGCGACTGCAGGGCCCTGTGGGGGCTCGTTGAGAAGGTTCTTCAGACGGGAGCGGAAGTCCACGCCATGAGAGACCCGACGAGGGGGGGTCTTTCGGCTGTCCTGAACGAGTGGGCTGAGCAGTCCGGTGTTGAGATAGAGGTTGATGAGGAGAAGATCCCCGTCAAGGAGTCCGTCCAGGGTCTGTGCGAGCTTCTCGGCTTTGAACCTACCCACCTCGCCAACGAGGGGATGGTAGTTCTCGCGGTAGCCCCTGAACACGCGGAGCTCGTCCTTGAAACTTTAAGGACCCATCCCTACGGGAGGTCCGCAAGAGCCATAGGAAGGGTTGCAGGAAAGGGCAAGGCGAGGGTCGTTTTAAAGACACCCTACGGGGCGAGGAGGCTCATGGAGGCTCCTTCTGGAGAGCTCCTGCCGAGGATATGCTGAGTCATAACCTTCCATGGGCGGTAGTCCGAGATTTAACCCATGGCGAGCCTGAATAGGAGGCTCTCCTGCAACGCTGAGGGCGAGTTCTTCGTGGACGAGAGCTGTATAGACTGTTCCGTGTGCAGGACTATATCCCCTGAGGTATTCGGGGATGGGGAAGAGACCGCCTGCGTTGTTAAACAGCCCAAGAGCGAAGAGGAGAAGCTAAAATCATTCCAGGCTCTCGTCTCCTGTCCCGTTTCTGCGATAGGAACGGTTTCCAGGAAGGTGCCCTCTCACATCCACGAGACCTTTCCGATAAGGATAGAGGAGGGTATCTACCTCACGGGCTACTCCTCCAGAAAATCTTACGGAGCGCTCAGCTACCTTATAAGACATCCTGAGGGAAACTGGCTCGTGGACTCTCCCCGCTTCAGCGGACATCTTGTCAAAAGATTGAAAGAACTCGGGGGACTGAGGTACATATTTTTAACCCACGAGGACGACGTGGCGGACTGCGGGAGGTACGCGAAAGAGTTCGGGGCAGAGAGGATAATTCACAGAGAAGACTCCCACGCCGTTCCGGACGCTG
>WGFS01000005.1 GCA_015492115.1 Aquificaceae bacterium | reverse complement strand
GGAGAAAGAGATACTCGTTGGAGAGCCTGCAAAGAGAAGGGCTGTCCTTGACCCTGAGAACACCGTTTACGAGTCCAAGAGGTTCATAGGTAGGAAGTACGAAGAGGTGAAGGATGAGGCTAAGAGGGTATCCTACAAGGTCGTCGCTGATGACAAGGGAGACGCTGCCTTTGATGTTCCCAACGCTGGAAAGGTAGTCAGACCAGAGGAGGTGGGGGCACACGTTCTGAGGAAGCTCAAGGAGGCCGCGGAAGCCTACCTCGGTGAGAAGATAACCAAGGCTGTTATAACCGTTCCCGCCTACTTCAACGAGAGACAGAGGCAGGCAACCAAGGATGCGGGAAAGATAGCGGGCCTTGAGGTTCTCAGGATACTGAACGAACCTACCGCTGCAGCTCTCGCCTACGGACTGGACAAGAAGTCGGATGTGAAGATACTCGTCTACGACTTCGGTGGTGGAACCTTTGACGTATCCATCCTTGAAGGAGGAGAGGGAGTTATAGAGGTCAAGGCGACCTCGGGAGACACCCACCTCGGTGGTGCGAACATAGACGAGAGGATAATGGAGTGGCTCATTGAGGAGTTCAAGAAGGAGACGGGTATAGACCTCAAGAGTGACAAGACAGCTCTCCAGAGGCTCAAGGAGGCTGCGGAACAGGCTAAGAAGGAGCTTTCCTTCAAGCTTGAGACCGAGATAAACCTACCCTTCATAACCATAGACCCCTCCAACAACCAGCCCCTCCACCTCCAGAAGAAGCTGACCAGGGCAAGACTTGAGGAGATGATAAAGGACCTCATAGACAGGACTATGGACATAGTCAAGAAGGCACTTGAAGATGCGAAGCTCAGCCCTCAGGATATAGACGACGTGGTTCTCGTTGGAGGTTCAACCAGGATACCCCTCGTCCAGCAGAAGATAAAGGAGTTCTTCGGCAAGGAGCCCCACAAGGGCGTTAACCCCGACGAGGTCGTTGCGGTCGGTGCAGCGATCCAGGCTGGAGTCCTGTCCGGAGAGGTCAAGGAGATACTCCTCGTTGACGTTACGCCCCTCTCCCTCGGTGTGGAGACCTACGGTGGTGTCATGACAACCCTTATTCCAAGGAACACTCCCATACCCTACAAGAAGTGTGAGGTCTTCACCACAGCAGCGGACTTCCAGACTGAGGTTGAGATACACGTCCTCCAGGGTGAGAGACCGCTCGCCAAGGACAACAAGTCCCTCGGGAAGTTCTTCCTGACGGGAATAGCACCAGCCCCCAGAGGTGTCCCCAAGATAGAGGTCTGCTTTGACATAGATGCGGACGGAATACTCCACGTTACCGCAAAGGATCTCGGAACAGGCAAGGAGCAGTCCATAAGGATACAGCCTTCCTCTGGACTAACTCAGGAAGAGATAGAGAAGATGGTTCAGGAGGCGGAGGCACACGCGGAGGAGGACAGGAAGAAGAAGGAGCTGATAGAGACCAAAAACCAGCTTGACCAGCTCGTTTACAACCTTGAGAAAACTATAAACGAGAACAAGGACAAACTCCCCGAAGACCAGGTTAAGGAGGCACAGGAGGTCATAGAGTCCGCCAAGAAGGTCATGCAGGAGGCTCAGGAGATAGACCAGGTCAAGGCTGTCATGGACAGAGTCCTTGACATATCCTCCAAGATAGGTGCCCAGATCTACGAAGGTGCGGGCAAGCAGGCTGGTGGCGAGGAAGGAAAGGGCGGAGACAAGAAAGAGGGTGGAGACGACGTGGTTGACGCCAAGCCCGTTGATTAAGTCCTTCCGTCCCGCCCCTCCTCCCTTTTATAATCTCTCTTTATGAAGAAAGCGCTTGCTTCCCTGATTGATATCTCCAAAGCCATAACAGCTGGGTTGTTTATAGCCTCGGTTGTCAGCCTTGTTATAGAAAAAAATCAATCTGGTTGGTTGCTATTTGGTGGTTTTATAGTCGCCTTTATACTGACCATGATCTTCTCTATATTTTACGATAGGAGGTTTTCTGATGAGTGACCTTGCCCTGATGCTCGTTTTGACTTTTGCACTGCTCGTCGGGACTTTTTTCATACTATGGTTTTACAGCAAGGGTAGCCAGAAGGCTTCACATTCATAGTACAAAGGAAGGAGTTGAGTCTGAGGATGAAGAAGTCAGTTTACACCGACAGGGCACCGAAACCGGTAGGACCTTACTCCCAGGCTATTGAGGCAGGAAACACCCTCTACCTCTCAGGGCAGATAGGCATTGACCCCAAGACGAACGAGCTCAAGGAGAGTTTTGAAGGGCAGGCTGAGCAGGTTCTCGCCAACGTTGACGCTATCCTGAAAGAGGCTGGCTACAGCAGGACCGATGTGGTCAAGGTGGTTATATATCTTACGGACATATCAAGGTTTAAGGAGTTCAACACTATCTACGAGAGGTTCTTTGAGGGGATTGAGCCAAAGCCAGCACGCGTGACCGTTGGTGTTAGAGAGCTTCCCCTCGGTGCTCAGATAGAGATAGAGGTCACCGCTGTAAAGGGTTAACTTATTAAGTATGCTCTCTCTTAACATAAAGCCTCCTCACGACGAGTCTGCGGAGAGGTCGGTTCTCGGTACAATGCTCGCCGATCCGGACAACATACCCGTTGTTCTTGAGTACCTCTCCGAGGAGGACTTCTACATAGAGGAGCACAGGCTCCTCTTCAACATAATCCTCAAGCTCTGGCAGGAGCACGGCAACAACTGGGACGAGGTCGTTCTTAGGGACTACATAAGGAAGGAGGGACTTGAGGAGAGGTTACCCTTTGACTGGATACTGGGAATATACGAAGAGGCAGCGCCCCTCAGCACCCTTGAGACAGCCTGCAGGATAGTGAAGGAGAAGTCAGGTCTCAGGGCTGTGCTTGAGCTCTCGGTGAACCTCATAAAGGACGTCAAGGAGCTCCAGGACTTCAACACGATAATAGAGGTAGCCCAGTCCAAGATATTTGAGATCTCCGAGAAGACCACAGTAACCCACTACTACCACATCAAGGATGTAGCCCGTGAAGTCATAGACATGATAGACAAGTTCAGGAAGACCGAACGGCTCGTTACGGGACTCTCCACGGGCTTCACGGAGCTGGACATGATGACCACGGGATTTCACCCTTCCGACCTCGTAATACTCGCAGCGCGTCCCGGTATGGGTAAGACCTCCTTCATGCTAACCCTTGTGAGCCACGTCGCCTTCACGGAGGAGAAACCGGTCGCCATATTCTCTCTGGAGATGAGCAAGGAACAGCTCGTCATGAGGCTCCTCTCAAGCATGGCTGAGGTTCCCCTTCAGAAACTGAGGTCTGGCTTCATAACCGACGAGGAGAGGGAAAAGCTCCTCTCTTCAGCTCTGGAGCTCTCAAAGGCTGAGATATACATAGACGACACACCAGCTCTCACGACCACGGAGCTCAGGGTTAAATCAAGGAAGTTAAAGAAGGAGAAGGGTATAGAGTTCGTCGCTGTGGACTACCTTCAGATGCTACGCTCACCCGCAAGGAAGTCCTCCCGTCAGGAGGAGGTTGCGGAGATATCAAGGAACCTCAAAGCTCTTGCCAAGGAGCTCTCAATCCCAGTCCTCGCCCTTGCCCAGCTCTCAAGACAGGTTGAGCACAGGAGCGACAGACGCCCCCAACTCGCAGACCTCAGGGAGTCGGGACAGATAGAGCAGGACGCAGACCTCATAATCTTTCTCCACAGACCCGAGTACTACAAGAAGAACCCCTCCCCAGAGGAGAAGGGCATAGCCGAGGTTATCGTCGCAAAGCAGAGACAGGGACCCACGGGAATAATCAAGGTCGCCTTTATAAAGGACTTTGCCAAGTTCGCCTCCCTTGCGACACCTGTGGGGGAGGCTGAGGAAGAGATATTTGAGGAAGAGGAGAGCTTCTCTGAAGAGGATTACGACCTTGATTTTTAAAGCTCTCAGGGATAAAATTTAAGTTCTGCATCCGGGGTAGCTCAGCCGGCAGAGCGGGTGGCTGTTAACCACCTGGTCGGGGGTTCGAGTCCCTCCCCCGGAGCCAAAACTCATAAAACCTCCAGCTCAGAACTTCCCGTTACCTCCCCAACTATCCAGACCTTAACACCGAGCTCCTTGGCCTTTTTCTCAAGCTCCTTCCTTTTATCCCTGTCCACGGTGAAGAGGAGACCGCCTGAGGTAACAGGATCTGACAGGAGTATGAGCTTCCAGTGTTCAAGCTCACTTCTCAGGTGTCTGTGAACGAAGTTCAGGTTATCGGAAGCTCCCTTTGGAAAGAGCCTCTTCTTGATCAGCTCAACAG
>WGFS01000004.1 GCA_015492115.1 Aquificaceae bacterium | reverse complement strand
GGTAGATAGGATAGAGGAGCTATTTGGGAGGGGGTTTGAGAGGGTAAATAAGGAGGCAGGGTTCCTGAAGGTCAGAGCCTACATAAAGAGGAACGTACCCCAGGGAGAGTTTCACGTCTTCATAAACTCCAGACCCGTCAGCATGAGGGGACTGAAGGACTTCCTGAGGAAGGTTCTTGGATACAAGACCCTCGGGGTAGTCTTCATGGACATCCCTCCCTTCATGGTTGACTTCAACGTCCACCCAAAGAAGAAGGAAGCGAAGTTCATAAAGGAGAGGAAGATCCTCTCACTGCTCAGGGAGGCACTCGGTAGCGGAGAAGAGGAGTTAGTTCCCTACCTCGGTCAGGAGGCTCCCAGATACGAGACGGAGTTCAAGATAATCGGTCAGCTCAACAACACCCTAATCCTCGCCCAGAGGGGGGACTACCTTTACTTCTTTGACCAGCACCTGATATCGGAGAGGGCAAACTACGAGAGCCTGGGAGAGAAGGAAGGGGCGGACGAGATAGCCTGCAGGTCAGCTCTAAAGTCAGGGGAGGAGCTCAGCGAGAAGGAGATGAGGGAGCTCATAGAGGTCTGGAAGAACCTGAAGAACCCCCACGTCTGTCCTCACGGAAGACCTATATACTATAGGGTTCATTTAAAGGATATATATGAAAAACTGGGGAGGAGTTTTTGAGGTTATATTAATACTCATGGTAGACAGGGAATGGGTAAGGAAGATAGCTCATCTGGCGAGATTGAAGCTCACGGAGGAGGAAGAGGAGCTCTTCAGCAAGCAACTCGGTGACATACTTGACTTTGTTGAACAGTTGGGGGAGCTTGACACCTCGGAGGTTGAACCCTATCTTCAAGATATTGAAGAGACTCCCATGAGAGAAGATAAACCTGGAGAGTCTCTATCCCAGGAGGAAGCCTTGAAGAATGCTCCCGAGAGGGATGACGGCTTCTTCGTGGTTCCGAGAATTGTGGAGGTTTGAGTTAGATGGCACAGGATACGGCTGATAAGCTTCTGAACGAGAAGAAGAAAGCGTTAGAGGCTTCCATAGCCAGTATTGAAAAGAGGTTCGGTAAGGGTGCGATAATGCCCCTTCACACCGCGGAGACCGTTAAGGTTGACGTTATACCAACGGGTTCTCTCGCTCTGGATATAGCCACCGGAATAGGGGGCATACCGAGGGGAAGGATAATAGAGGTATTCGGTGTGGAGTCCTCGGGTAAGACGACCCTTGCCCTCCACGTTATCGCTGAGGCACAGAAGAACGGTGGCGTTGCGGTTTTCATAGATGCTGAACACGCCCTTGATCCCAAGTATGCAAAAGCCCTCGGTGTTGACGTTGAGAACCTCTACATATCCCAGCCAGACTATGGAGAGCAGGCTCTTGAGATAGCTGAGAGCCTTATAAACAGCGGGGCTGTGGACGTGATAGTTATAGACTCGGTCGCTGCTCTCGTTCCGAGGGACGAGCTTGAGGGCGAGATGGGAGAAGCTCAGGTTGGGAAGCAGGCGCGTCTCATGTCTCAGGCTCTCAGAAAGTTAAAGGGTATAGTCCACAAGAGCAACACAGCCCTCATATTCATAAACCAGATAAGGGAGAAGATAGGGGTCATGTTCGGTAACCCCGAAACTACGCCCGGAGGGCGTGCTCTCAAGTTCTTCTCCGATATGAGGCTTGAGGTAAGGAGAACTGGAGACATAAAGGAAGGTAACGAGAGGGTCGGTTACAGAGTTAAGGTTAGGGTTGTCAAGAACAAGCTCGCTCCGCCCTTCCAAGAAGCGGAATTTGACATGATCTACGGGGAAGGGATATGCAGGCTCTGCGACCTGATAGACGTAGCGGTGGACAAGGGCATACTTACGAAGAGCGGTTCCTGGTACAGCTACGGGGAGCAGAGGATAGGTCAGGGTAAGGAGCAGGTCAAGAGGTACCTTAAGGAAAACCCTGAGGTAGCTCAGGAGATAGAAGAGAGGGTTAGGGAGGTAGCAGGTCTTGTTACAGCTGATACTGAAGAAGGCTCTTGACTTAGACGCATCCGACATACACATAAAGGTCGGGGCAAAGCCCGTTTACAGAATTCATAAGAGGCTCCATGTGGACGATGAGTTCCCCGTGATCACCGACGAACACTTCGCGCTTTT
This sequence comes from Aquificaceae bacterium, assembly GCA_015492115.1. Lineage (GTDB taxonomy): Bacteria > Aquificota > Aquificia > Aquificales > Aquificaceae > Hydrogenivirga. The sequence goes on along the minus strand of WGFS01000004.1, from coordinate 6,228 downwards.
CCTGAAGGAAGTGGTCGGCAAGAGCGAAAAGAAGAAGAGGGAGTTTGAGGAGCTCGGTGAGATAGACCTCTCCTACTCACTGCCGAAGGTTTCAAGGTTCAGGGTGAACGTCTATAAGCAGAGGGGAACTTCGGGTATGGCTTTCAGGGTTATCCCCTTCCAGGTTCCGCCCTTCAAGACCCTGAACCTGCCTGAGGTTATGCTCAAGACAGCCCTTTCTAACAGCAAGGGGTTGATACTCGTTACGGGACCTACCGGTTCAGGTAAGTCCACCACCCTCGCCTCCATTATAGAGGAGATAAACAAGAACTTCAGGCGTGTGATCGTTACAATTGAAGACCCCATAGAGTACCTCCTCAGGGATAAGAACTGCTTCATAGTTCAGAGGGAGGTCGGTATAGACACCCAGAGCTTTGCCAGAGGACTGAGGGCAGCGTTGAGAGAGGATCCGGATGTGATAATGGTTGGTGAGATAAGGGATACAGAGACAGCTGAAATAGCCCTTCAGGCAGCGGAGACGGGTCACCTCGTCTTCTCAACCCTGCACACCCTTGACGCCAAGGAGACCGTGAACAGGCTCATAGGTATGTTCAAGCTGGAGGTCAGAGACCAGATAAGGCAGATGCTTGCGGGTACTCTGATAGCTGTCTTCTCCCAGAGGCTCCTCCCGAGGGCTGACAAAAAGGGTTCCATACCCGCGGTTGAGATAATGATAAACACGGGGGCTATAAAAGAGGCACTCCTGGATCCGGACAGGATAGATGAGATACCAGACTTGGTCGCCAAGGGCAGGGCAGCCTACGGAACCCAGACCTTTGACCAGCATCTTGAGGAACTTTACAGAAAGGGTCTCATAGACTTCCATACAGCCATACTTTACGCTACGAAGCCTTCAGACCTTGAACTGAAGCTCAGGGGTATATCCTCAGGCGCTGAGTTTTAAGATATTCCTTTATGAGGATAGCCATAGACGGTCCTGCGGGTTCCGGTAAGAGCACCGTCGCCAAGGAGATATCTGAGAGATTGAACCTCCCCTACCTTGAGACAGGGCTCGCCTACAGGGCTGTTGGGTATCTCCTGCTGAAGCACTACGGAATGTTAAACGACGTGTCTTGGGGAGAACTCAGACCGTTGCTGGGAAGGCTTGAGATAGAACCATCCGTGGGTAGAACTGTGGTCAGGGTTGACGGGAAAGAGCTTGGTGAGGAACTGAGAAGTGAGGAGGTGGGCAGGCTTGCATCCCTCGTGGGAACGATCGGTAAGTTCAGGGAGTATATAAACGAGCTGTTCAGAAGCGTTATAGGGAAAGGGCAGGTAGTCGTTGAGGGTAGGGATGCGGGAACCAACATAATCCCGGATGCAGACGTTAAGCTCTTCATAACCGCATCTCCCGAGGAGAGGGCGAGGAGGAGGTACGAGCAGTTGATCGGTGCTGGGAAGGATGCTAACTACGAAGAGGTGCTGGAGAAGGTGCTTGAGAGGGACAGAAGGGATATGGAGAGGAAGGATTACCCCTTCAAGCCCGCTCCCGATGCCATAGTTGTTGACACGACAGGCAAAGACCTTGAGACCGTTCTTAAAGAGGTCTTTTCTATACTGGAGAAGGTTGAGAGATGAGGAGCCTGCCGAACTTCATATCCTTGCTGAGACTGATCCTTGCCCCCTACGTCTTCCTGCTCGCTCACAGAGGGGAGGATAAGGGATCCGCCCTTCTCTTCCTCGTGCTCGCCCTCAGCGATGCTCTGGACGGTGCCATAGCGCGCTTTTACGGAGCACAGACAACCCTCGGCAAGTTCCTTGACCCTCTGGCTGACAAGGTTCTTCTCTTCTTCGGTCTCCTCTCCATAACGACCTCCACCAGCATAAGGGCGAACCCCCTGCTCTTTCAGGCACTCATAAGCCGTGACCTCTTCCTCGTTGTAGGAACTTTACTGCTGAGAAGGTTTGGTTTTGTTCCAGAGCCCTCTGTCTTAGGAAAGCTCACGACCCTCTCCCTTTCAATAACCGTCTTCCTCGGCTTTGCTGTTAACCTGCATGCCAATAACATACTCCTCGGGTCTTTTGAGTGGTTCCAGTTCCTCTCCCTCGCGCTGGTTGTGGCATCCGGGATAGATTACGGTGTAAGGGGTGTGAACTTCCTTCTCAGTAAACTTATAATTGAAAGGCGATGAAAGGCGTATCAGGTAAGGAGTGGCAACTCCTCAGTCTCTCTATAAAACCTCCGAAGGAGCTGGTTGATATATACGGTGAGCTCCTCGCCCAGCTTATAGTGAACAGGGGGTTTGAGGACACACACGAGGAGCTCTTTGAACTCAAGCTCAAGCACCTGCTTCCCTACAACCTTCTGCCGAACATTGAGGAGGGTATTGAGAGGATAGTCAGAGCTGTGAGAAAGGGAGAGAGGATAGTTGTATTCGGTGACTACGATGTTGATGGCATAACTGGAACAGCGATACTCTACGAAGTTCTCAGGTCTGCAGGCGCAAAGGTTATGCCCGTTCTTCCCAACAGGGGGACTGGGTACGGGCTGAACAGCGGACTCATATCCGTCTTCTCCAGATATGCGGACCTTCTGATAACCGTTGATAACGGAACCTCCGCGGTGGACGAGATAGACGGAGCGGATATTGACGTCATAGTCATTGACCACCACAACGTTCCCGAAAAGACCCCCCGAAGGGGGGTGCTTATAAACCCAAAGCTCTCTGAGGATGTTCCCAAGGACATGAGGGAGCTGTCCTCTTCAGCCATGAGCTTTTACATATCAACGGTGGTCGCCCGCCGTCTCGGTCTTGACATGGATGTTAGGACGCTCCTTGATCTTGTCGCTCTCGGAACTGTCGGTGATGTGATGCCCATGAACAGGACTAACAGGATCCTGGTGAGCAAGGGACTCTCCGTACTTGAGAGCGTCGTCTCCGGAGTTATAGATAAACCAGGTATTCGGGCTCTTCTCGGCATATCCAGGGTCGGGGAGAGGATCTCCGCCAAGGATATAGCCTACTCCATAGCACCGCGTATAAACGCACCGGGCAGGGTGAGCAACCCTAAGCTCTCCCTTGAGCTGTTGACAGAGAGGAACCCGGACAGGGCGGTTCTCCTGGCAAGGAAGATAGAGGCACTCAACGCTAAGAGAAGGGCTATAACCGATAGAGTGTACAGGGAAGCTTACAGGAGGGCTCTTGAGCTCACCCACAGGAACTTCATAACCCTGTGGGACGAGGGATGGCACGTGGGGGTACTGGGCATAGTTGCGGGCAGGCTCTCAAACCAGCTGGGCAAGCCGGTCGCCGTGTTCTCAAAGGGGACAAACCATTCGGTCGGTTCCGTGAGGTCTGTTGAAGGTATAGACGTCTATGAGGGTCTAAGCAAGCTCTCCCACATGTTTCTCAAATGGGGTGGACACATGCAGGCTGCGGGACTCACACTGAAGAGCCAGCTCCTTGAGACTTTCAGCAGGGAGGTGGACGAGCTTTTCAGCCATGTGCCCAAGGAGCTACCGCCCCTTTACATAGATGCGGAACTCCCCCTCTCGGAGCTCAACGGGAGGGTAAAGGAGGTTGTTCGCAAGCTTGAACCTTACGGGGAGAGGAACCCAATGCCGGTGTTTCTCTCCGAAGAGGTTGCGGTCGGTGACATAAAGAGCAGGTACAACAGGGCTGTCGTAAATCTCGGCGGTAGGGACTTCCTGTGCTGGGACATCAGGATGGCAAACGCACTGAGGAAGGGAGCAAGGCTCAGGGTAGCCTACTCCATCGTGGATGGAGACCTGACACTCGTAGATGTAGAGGACAGGGATGGCTCTCGGTAGAACCCACGACCTCATAAATCTCGTAGCCCTACCGGGCTTTCTTTACTACCTTCCAAAGGAGCTTTACCTCCCCTTTGGGGCTGGCTATCTGGTCGGCACCTTCCTTCTCTCCCCCGACGTTGACCTCCCGAACTCCAAGCCCACGCGCAGGTGGAGCTTTCTCAGGTGTGTGTGGTATCCCTACCAGAGCCTTTCCCAGCACAGGGGTATATCCCACGTCCCCGTTATAGGGAGTCTCCTCAGGCTCCTCTACCTGATACTCCTTATCATATTTCTCTACTTCGTCCTCATAGGGATGGTGTCCGTCCTTGACAGAAGCTTAGCTCTTGCCCTTACAGGGTTTAACCCATTCTCCTACCTTAACGAGCTCTTCAGGAGTGAGGAGAGCCTCTACTTCGTTGCGGGTATAGTGTGTGCGGACATAGTTCACATAGTTCTTGATGGGATTTCAAGCATGGTGAAGAGGCTCACCTGAGTTTGAGCATCGCCACAGAAACTATTGCGAGCAGTGCTGAGACTATCCACATCCTCACAACTATCTTGGGCTCGTCAAGACCTTTCTCCTCAAGGTGGTGGTGGAAGGGAGCCTTCTTGAAAAGCCTCTTCCCTCCCGTCATCCGGAAGTAGATTATCTGGAGTATGACGGTTATGGTCTCAAATACGAACACCCCTCCAGCAACCGCAAGGAGGAACTCGGATTTGGTGAGTATGGATACGGTTGCGAGTGCGGAACCGAGCCCGAGGGACCCAACGTCTCCCATGAAGACCTGGGCTGGATAAGCGTTGAACCACAGGAAACCCAGACCCGCACCTACTATCGCAAAGCAGAAAACGGTTATCTCCCCTGCGTAGGGAACGTGGGGGACTCCCAGGTAGTGGGCTATCTTTGAGTGCCCGACCACGTAGGCTATCACGCCGAAGGCGGTAGCGGTGGTCATGGAGGGACCTATGGCGAGCCCGTCAAGACCGTCCGTAAGGTTCACCGCGTTGGCGGTTCCTACTATCACGAACATGGAGAAGGGGATGTAGAGCCACCCAAGGTTTAAGGTGAGCTCCTTGAAGAAGGGGAAGTACAGTCTGGTCTCCAGTCCTACCCAGTGGAATATGAGGAGTGAAACGATCAGGGCGGACAGAACCTGGGCAAGGAGCTTCACCCTTATGGACAAACCTTTCTTGTTCTGAAGCTTTATCCAGTCGTCCACTAGACCGATGAGCGCGAAGGTGAGGGTTGAAAGAACCAGTACCCACGTGTACTTGATGTCAAGCCTCATCAGGAGGACTGAAGATATGAGTATTACTGTGATTATGACTATCCCTCCCATGGTGGGTGTGTACTTCTTGTTCTCGTGGTGCTCAGGTGTGTACTCCCTTACGTAACCCCCGAAGAGTCTCTGTATCTTCGCAAACTTCTTCATGAAGGTTGGAGAGAGCAGGAGGGTTATGAAGAAGGCTATAAGTATCGCGGTGAAGGAGCGGAAGGTTATGTACTTGAATACGTTGAAGGCGAAGAAGTGCTCCCTGAGGAGTATGGCGAGGTGGTATATCATCCCTCAACACCTGTTCCTGCTGAAGAGCCTGTCCAGTATTATGGCGACTGCGTTCCTGACCGAGAGGTGGTTCCACTCTCCCGCTCCGTATATGGGTTCAAGTATGTAATCAAAGGTTCTCATGAGGTCTGGGGGTAGCCCGTACCCTGTGCCGAACACGATGAGGTACTCCCTGTCCCTCTTCTCTATCTCTTCACTGAGCTCCCTGTAACTTACCGTGTTTGGGTACTTCCTCGCGTCAGTTCCAACGAGCACAGGTCTCTGCCCCCTCTCCTTTTCAATCTCCTCAACCACCTCGTCCAGAGTGTATTTTAACCTCACAAGCTGAACTATCTCGTATCTGGTCGGGTTTGCGCTCCTGCCTTCCTCAGACAACCAGTACTCTATCTGTCTTCTTATCACTAGTCTCTGGGCATCTATGGGCTGGACTATGTAAAAACTCCTGACCTCGTAAGCTCTGGCAGGTCTTGCTATGTCGTGGAGGTCCATGGTGGTGAAGGAGGTGACTATCAGCTTGCCCTCTCTGTCCATGGCAGGGTAGTGGACGAGGGCTATGGAGACGTTCTCGTTTATCATGGGTAAGGATTTTAGCTCAATTGATGGAAAGTGAGCCGGCCGGGGATCGAACCCGGGACCCACGGCTTAAAAGGCCGTTGCTCTACCGACTGAGCTACCGGCTCTCGGGACCAGCTCCTGGTGGAGCCGACGGGACTTGAACCCGTGACCTCCGACATGCCATATCGGCGCTCTCCCAACTGAGCTACGGCCCCTGCTGGCTGAAATGTAAATTTTACAACAGCCTGTTTTCCCTTTCAAGCCTTTCCCTGCGGTTTTTCTCCTTCTCAGGGAGCACAAGCCTGACCTTAAACT
>WGFS01000003.1 GCA_015492115.1 Aquificaceae bacterium | reverse complement strand
GAGCCATAAGGTCGGCGAGGAAGATAAACCCGAAACTGGATGTGATAAAGCTCTCCTCAAAGACGGGCGAGGGTTTTGAGGGTTGGATAGAATTTTTAAAGTCTAAAAGGAAGCTCAGGGTAGGGTGATGGTTGCAAGGAAGAGCCTGAAGGAGAAACTCAAGGAGGAGAAGAAGCTCCAGATAATAAGGACCGCCTGCAGGCTCTTTGCCCAGAACGGGTACTACAACACCACCATGCCCGACATAGCGAGAGAGCTCGGCATGAGCGTCGGGAACCTCTACAACTACTTTGAGTCTAAGGAGGAACTTGCCAAGGAGGTGATGCTGACCGTAAGCAGGTGGGTTGCCCAGAGGCTAAGGGTAATAAACGAGGAGGATATACCCACCGAGGAGAAGATAAGGAAGCTGGTGAGGAGCTTCTTTGAGATATCCCTTCAGGAGCCCGAGCTCATAGACTACTTCCTCAGGGTTTTCCTCGCAAACAGGGAGGTCTTCAAGGAGGGGTGTGAGGGTTTCGCCTGCGTTGGTGAGGTCGTTACGGAGGTCATGATCCTACTTTCCAAAGGGGTGGAGGATGGAGAGCTCAGGAACCAGGACTTCTTCCCAGCCTTCGTAACAGTCATGGGTCCCATGGGAGGGATAGTCTTCCTCCACAGAGAGGGGGTTCTTGAAAAACCCCTCATGGAGTATACGGATGATATCGCACGCAATATATGGAATGCGCTCAAGTCATAAGCATTACTTATCGCCCCATAACACTTTGGTTTGCTCAAACAGGGAGATGGGGTCTTTAAATTTTTATCTGGGGAAAAGGAAAGCAGGAGGGGAGCCATGAAGGTTTTTAAAAGGTTAAAGAGGGAGGGGCTTTTGAGCCACTGTGACAAGTTGCCCTTTCCGGTGATAGTTATTGATCCCGACTGTAACGTAGTTCTCATGAACGACAAAGCCAGCAAGAAGTTTACACGTCAGGAGGGAAGGAGCAAGTGTTACGAGATAACCCATGGAACAGACAGACCATGCTGGGAGGTTCAAGGTAAATATGCCTGTCCTGTAAAGAGGTTACAGAATGGAGAGGAACCTTACGCCCATCATGAGCACGATGAAAGAGACTTTCATATCCTTGTAGCGGAGAAGCTTGACGAAGCTCTGTTCATGGAACTTTACCTGGATTCATACATAACGGATTTGATAAGTGAACTGAGATTTCTGGCGGATACCGATGGACTCACGGGCTTTTACAACAGGCGAAAGGTAGAGGAAATACTCACTAAAGAGATAGAGCGTTCAAGGAGGTACGGTAATGCTCTGTCCTTACTCTTTATAGACGTTGACAACTTTAAAGATCTTAACGACACCTACGGGCACCAAAAGGGTGACGAGGTATTGAAGAAAATCGCAGGGGTAATAAACAGAGAACTCAGAAGAACCGACTACGTCGGTAGGTTTGGAGGTGAGGAGTTTCTGGTAATACTGCCTGAAACCGATGCAGACAGAGCCCTGAAGGTTGCGGAGAGGATAAGAAGACGTATAGAGTTTGAGGACTTCGGTATAGGTCCTGTCACGGTAAGCATAGGGGTAACACAGCTCAAAGGTGGTGACGATATAGATACACTCTTCAACCGCGTGGATAGAGCCATGTACCTTGCCAAGGAAAAGGGGAAGAACCGTTCTGAGGTCTTATAAGTAGGTCTTATATAACCCCTAAGAACTTCTTTATTGACAAATAGAAACTAAGTAAAATCATATAATTGAATGATTGTTCATTAAGGAGGTGGGGTATGGAGACCTTCTGGGAAGCTTTCAAGAGGCACGGGGTGAGCAGGAGGGACTTTATAAAGTTCGCGACGACCATAACGGGTATGATGGGTCTCGCACCCTCCATGGTTCCCACCGTCGTCAGAGCCATGGAGACGAAGCCAAGAGTCCCTGTGATATGGATACACGGGCTTGAGTGCACCTGCTGCAGCGAGTCCTTCATAAGGTCAGCCACCCCGCTGGCTTCGGACGTTGTCCTCTCAATGATCTCCCTTGAGTACGACGACACCCTCTCCGCTGCCGCGGGTGAACCCCTTGAGGAGCACAGGAAGAAGATAATGAAGGAGTACTGGGGAAACTACATACTTGCGGTTGAGGGGAACCCACCCCTCGGTGAGGACGGTATGTACTGCATAGTCGCGGGAAAGCCCTTTCTTGAACACCTCAAGGAGTCCGCTGAGGGTGCCAAGGCTATCATAGCCTGGGGTTCCTGCGCCTCCTGGGGATGCGTCCAGGCTGCAAAACCCAACCCTACGACCGCGGTTCCCGTGGACAAGGTTATAACCAACAAGCCGATCATCAAGGTTCCCGGATGCCCTCCCATAGCGGAGGTGATGACAGGGGTGGTTATGTACATGGTCCTATTTGACAGGATTCCTCCCCTTGACTCTCAGGGAAGACCAAAGATGTTCTACGGAAACAGGATTCACGACACCTGTTACAGGAGGGCATTCTTCAACGCGGGGCAGTTCGTTGAGCGCTTTGACGACGACGCGGCGAGGAAGGGATGGTGTCTTTACAAGATGGGGTGCAGAGGACCTACAACCTACAACCAGTGCGGGAGCATAAGGTGGTACAACGGGCTCTCCTATCCCATACAGGCAGGGCACGGGTGCATAGGGTGTGCTGAGAAGGACTTCTGGGACAACGGACCCTTCTACGAGAGGCTCACCAACATACCCGTTCCCAAGCAGGAGGCTGATGCGGACAGGGTAGGGGCTGTTGCGGTCGCTACTGCGGTCGGTGGTGCGATCGTTCACGGAGTTGCTTCAAAGCTCAGGAACTCTGGAAAGAAGGAGGGATAAGCCATGAAAAGGGTTGTTGTTGACCCGGTAACCAGGATTGAAGGACATCTGAGGATTGAGCTCATTGTTGATGAAAAGACCGGAAGGGTTAAGGACGCGGTCTCCGCAGGAACGATGTGGAGAGGTATAGAGCTGATACTGAAGGGCAGAGACCCGAGGGACGCGTGGGCTTTTGCTCAGAGGATATGTGGTGTCTGCACATCAATACACGCCTACGCCTCGGTGAGGTGCGTAGAGGACGCCCTCGGGATAAAGATACCCAAGAACGCCAATTACATAAGAAACATAATGTACGGAACACTTCAGGCTCACGACCATACGGTACACTTCTACCATCTCCACGCCCTTGACTGGGTCTCACCGGTGGAGGCTCTCAAAGCTGACCCGGTCGCTACCGCAGTCCTTCAGAACAAACTCTTAGAGAAGTACGGGGCAATTTCCGAGCTTATGCCAGACCCCTTAGGGCACAGGGCATACCCGAGGAAGTTCCCAAAGGCTACGCCCGGGTACTTCAGAGCCTTCCAGGAGAAAATTAAGAAGCTTGTGGAGAGCGGACAGCTGGGTATATTCTCAGCCCACTGGTGGGACCATCCGGACTACAAGCTCCTGCCTCCAGAGGTTCACCTGATGGCTGTCGCCCACTACCTGAACATGCTTGACGTCCAGAGGGAGATGTTCATTCCACAGGTTGTTTTCGGAGGGAAGAACCCACACCCCCATTACATAGTGGGTGGGATGATGTGCTCCATCTCTATGGACAACATGAACGCTCCAATAAACGCCGAGAAGCTGGCGGTGGTTGAGGATGCCATATACACCCAGGCTGAGGCAATCAACCTCTTCTATCTGATAGACCTCCTCGCGATAGGGCACATCTACGTTCAGAAGGGATGGACCTACGGAGGAGGTTTAGCAAAGAGGAGGGTTCTCGGCTACGGGGAGTTCCCCGACGAGCCCTACGAGGACATAAAGGGAGGAGATTACCACAACAAGATTCTATACCACTCAAATGGAGTCGTTGAGGACTTTGCTAAGGGAGTGGATAAGGCAAAGTACCACCCGATGGTGGGCAAGGACTTCACAGACCCGGAGGTCATTCAGGAGTTCGTAGCCCACTCCTGGTACAGGTATCCCGACGAGTCTAAAGGACTTCACCCCTGGGAGGGGATAACGGAACCCAACTACACGGGACCGAAGGAGGGGACGAAGACCCACTGGAAGTATCTTGACGAACAGGGCAAGTACTCCTGGCTCAAGTCCCCCAGGTGGAGGGGAAAGCCCTGCGAGGTGGGACCCCTCGCGAGATACATAGTCACCTACACCGCGGTTAAGCAGGGACACGTTAAGCCCTCCTGGATGGACGAGATGATAGTAAGACAGATAGACACGGTTTCAAAGGTTTTAGGGTTACCTCCACACGTCTGGCTTCCGACTACCGTGGGAAGGACCGCAGCGAGAGGGCTCGAGGCTCAGGTCGGGGTAGCCGCAAACCTCTACTTCTTTAAGAAGCTTATAGACAACATAAAGGCCGGGGATACCACGGTCGCCAACATGGAGAAGTGGGAGCCCCAGAAGTGGCCCAGGGAGGCCAAGGGAGTAGGGATAACGGAAGCTCCGAGGGGAGCACTCGGACACTGGGTTCACATAAAGGAAGGTAAGATAGCCAACTACCAGTGCGTCGTCCCTACAACATGGAACGGAAGCCCGAGAGACCCCATGGGAGGACAGGGAGCCTTTGAGGAGTGCATGAAGGATACGGTAGTGAAGGTTCCCGAAAAGCCGGTAGAGGTCCTCAAGGGGATACACTCCTTTGACCCCTGTCTCGCCTGCTCAACGCACCTCTACGATACGGAAGGAAGGGAGATAGTTGAGGTCAAGGTTCAGGGAGGTCTTCCCGCCTGCTGAAGGAGGTGAGGCATGAGGATAGAGACCGCAAAGAAGATATACATCTTCAGCCCGGGGCTGAGGATATGGCACTGGGTAAACTTCCTGACGATAATAACCCTCTTTGCGACCGGGCTCTACATAGGAAGGGCTTTCTTCCTGGGACCTACGGGGGTCGAGGCTACCTACGCCTACGGAGAAGGGCTCACGATGGGTCTTATCCGTAAGGTTCACTTCATAGCGGGGTACGTTCTCCTCGCGAGCTTCATATTCAGGCTCCTCATAGCTCTCTTCAGTAAGAGGGACAGGCTCGTCCTTCCTACCCTCTGGAGGAGGGATTACTGGGTTGGGCTCAAGGAGATAACCCTCAAGTACATCCTTCTTATGAGGGACGACGAGGGGCACGAGTACATAAGGAACGCCTGCGCAAGGACGGTTTACCCCCTCGTTTACCTCGCCATACTATTCATGATAATCACAGGCTTTGGAATGTACGGGATGTCAAACCCATCGGGCTTCTGGGCAAGTCTCTTCGGGTGGATAGTGTGGTTTCTGGGAGGTGAGTTCTCCACCCACATGTGGCATCACTGGGTCGCATGGCTCATAATAATCTTTGCTGTGCTTCACGTTTACTTCGTCGTGAGGGAGGAGGCTATTAAGAAGAACGGAGAGCTCTCCTCCATGTTCAACGGCTACAAGTTCTTTAAAGGGAAGCCTGTAGATCTGGAAGATATAGAGTAAGGAGGTTTTGAGATGAGGAAGGTTCTTCTCGGAACCCTCGGGTTCATCGGAGTCGTTTTAGCCCACCCCGGGCACCTTCACGCAGGTGGAAACGCCTTCTCTTCTGGATTTCTTCATCCTATGCTCGGCATAGACCACCTCGCTGTTGCGGTGGCGGTTGGTCTGTGGGGTGCCTACGCCCTCGGAAGAAGGGCGTTCCTACCGGTGCTCACATTCCTGAGCTCCATGTTCCTTGGCTCACTCCTCGGCATATGGGGAATTGGCTTTCCCCTCGCAGAGCTCGGAGTTGCCCTGAGCGTGATAGCCATGGGAACACTTCTCCTTAAGGGAGAAGTTGCCCTGAGGTGGGTCTTGCCAGTTATAGCCCTATCGGGGCTCGTCCACGGAAACCTCCACGGGCTTGAGATGCCGGGCACGCTCTCTCCCTTCGCCTACATGATGGGCTTTCTCAGTTCCACCTCTCTCCTCCACCTCTCGGGGATGCTGGCGGGGTCCCTGATTAGGGAGCGCCTCACCAAGCTCGCAGGGGTGCTCATGCTCGCCTTCGGCGTATTCCTGGTATGGTAGTGGTCCTCGGGATAGGAAACCTCCTCCTATCAGACGAGGGTCTCGGGGTGAGGGCTCTTGAGCTTCTGCAGAGGAATTACACTATACCCGAGGGGGTGAAGCTGATAGACGGGGGAACCCTGGGGCTTGACCTCCTCTACTTTATAGAAGACGCGGAGAAGCTCCTCGTCCTGGACGCCATATCTGGAGGGGAGCCACCGGGAACCCTATACACCTTGAAGGGAGATGAGGTCAGGGGATACTTCAGGAGGAAGGTCTCCATGCACGAGCTCGGGTTTCAGGAGGTTCTGGGACTCATGGAGCTGAGGGGAAGGGGACCCAAAGAGATAGTCGTGATGGGAATAGAACCCAAGACCATAGAGCTCGGCACAGAGCTCTCCCCTGAGATAGAGGCAAAACTCCCAGAACTCGTTGATGTAGCGGTTTGCCAGCTGAGGTCCTGGGGTCTGGAGGTGAAAAGGAAGGATGGAGAGACTCAAGGAGCTTGAAAGACTTCGGCAGGGTCGGTTGAGAGAGCTGATTGAGGGAAAGGAGACATTTGTCCTGTACGTTAGGTCCGAGAAGGACTTTTCAAAGGTAAGGGAGATCTTTGACGTGGACGTTGTCTTCCCTGAGCTCGCAAAGACCTTTGGAAAGAAAGCACCTTTCCTATGGTGCGATATTGACGAGGTCAAGGAGCTCTCCGAGCTAAAGGTTTACTTCGCCCCGGTGGTTCTCTTCTTCAAAGAGGGAAAGCTCGTCAACAGACTTGAGGGAATAAGGAGCTGGGCTGAGTACAACCGTGCCCTGGAGGAGCTCCTGTGCTGATGAACGCGGTTCCCATACTTACGGAGATACTCCACGCCCTCAAAGACTTCTTGGAGAAGGGAGAGGAACACATCATATACATAAACAAGGTTCCCATAACACCGGAGGACAGGGAGGCTATACTTGACGTCCTCGGCGAGGGTCAGGTCAGGGTTTATTACGAATCAAAAACCCAGCCCGCCGAGTGGAGGGAGACGGGAATATACGGTGTCTGGATAGGGATAATCTACGACAGGGATAGGAAGCCTATACTTGAGACGATAGAGATAACGAGCTTTCCAAAGCTCGCCTCCTCCCAGAAAGAGGACATGGAGGAGTCTGTCAAGGTCCTTGAGGAAAGATTGAAGGAGGTCGTCAGGCGTGCCCAGAGTGAGGG
>WGFS01000002.1 GCA_015492115.1 Aquificaceae bacterium | reverse complement strand
GAACAAGGAGGTTCTAAAGCTCATAGTTGAGAAGGCTATAGAGGCTGCGCTGGCGAGGGAGGCTGCCAAGAAGGCTAAGGAGCTCGTAAGGAGGAAGTCTCCCCTTGAGGACGGCATACTCCCCGGGAAGCTGGCGGACTGCTCCGAGAAAGACCCCGAGAAGTGCGAGATATTCATAGTTGAGGGAGACTCCGCGGGAGGTTCCGCAAAGCAGGCGAGAGACAGGCGTTTTCAGGCTATACTACCCCTCCGGGGTAAGATAATAAACGTTGAGAAGGCGAGGATAGACAAGGTTCTCGCAAACGAAGAGGTCAAGGCGATAGTGAGTGCACTCGGTTGCGGTATAGGAGAGGAGCTTGACCTTTCAAAGCTGAGGTATCACAAGGTCATACTCATGACCGATGCGGACATAGACGGGTCCCACATAAGGACGCTCCTCCTCACCTTCTTCTACAGGTTCATGCCCCAGCTAATAGAGAACGGCTACGTTTACATAGCACTCCCTCCCCTGTACAAGGTCAAGAAGGGCAGGAAGGAGATGTATGTTAAGGACGACAGAGAGCTTGACTCTTTCCTCCAGGATATGCTCAGAGAAAACGCCTACATCAAGGACTCCGTAGGCAGAGAGTTCAGGGGAGAGGAGCTCCTGAAGGTCTTAAGAGAGCTTAAGGAGTATGAGGACAGCTACAGGGCACTCGTTAAGAGTAAGGGAGAGGACATAGTTAACTTTCTCCTTACCCACAGGGTGGTTGAGGATGATCTCAGAAGCGCGAACAGGGTGAGGGAGATAGTTCATATGATGGGAGAGGAGCTGACCGATTACAGGATTGACACGAGGTACGATGACTTTGAGGGTGCTTACGACATAATCCTCCACGATGACAGGCTGGGAACAAGGGTGATAATTGATGCGGACTTCCTCTCTTCCCTCTCCTACAAGCAGGTTCTTGAGGGAATACACGTCCACCTTCCCGTGGTGGTGGGTTACGAATCAAGGACGAGGAAGGTCTCAAACCTGAAGGAGATCTACGATACCCTGATGGAGCTTGTCAAGAGCGGTATGGAAATACAGAGATACAAGGGTCTCGGTGAGATGAACCCCGAACAGCTCTGGGAGACGACGATGGATCCCAAGACTAGGAGGCTCGTGAGGGTCAGGGTAGAGGATGCGGTTGAGGCGGACAGGATATTCACAATCCTCATGGGGGAGCAGGTTGAGCCGAGGAGAGAGTTCATAGAGACTTACGCAAAAGAGGTGAAGAACTTAGATGTTTAAGAGGATCATAGTCGGTGTTGATGGCTCTCCCGCCTCCCTGACAGCATCCAAGTACGCACTCAGACTCGGTAACTTCTACGACATCCCCGTTGTGGGCATATACGTTGTGGACGTCAGACTTCTGGAAGAGAGCTTCCTCGCAGATCTCGCCGGTGTTCTAGGCTTCACCTACTACGAGGGCATATCCTCCAGGATAAAGGACTTTCTTGAAAAGCAGGGGGACGCCATACTTACAGAGTTCTCCGCCCTGGGGAGGGAGTACGGTGCCAGGGTCTCTGTGGTGCAGACGACGGGTGTTCCATACAGGGAGATAGCGGGTCAGGCGGACCCAGAGGATCTCATAGTCCTCGGTAAAGTCGGCAGAAAGCCCGTGAAGGGGATACTCATGGGCTCAAACTCCGAGAAGGTCGCCCGTCTCGCAAGATGTCCCGTTTTCCTGGTTCCCGAGGAGGAGAGGGAGTTCAGGAGAGCGCTGGTAGCTTACGACAGAAGCGATAACGCTAAGCTGGCGTTGAGGGTGTGCGGTTCTCTAAGGGAGCTGTATGGATATGAGATAGAGGTGCTCTTTGTTGAGGAGGATAAGGGGGAGAGTCCCAAAGAGGTTGAGAGGGAGGTGAGCGACCTCCTCCCGGTAGAATACAAGTTCATTTATACGACGGGTTTACCTGAGGAGAGGATCGTTAACGTGGCAAAGGATAAGGGTATAGACCTGCTCTTCCTTGGCGCCTACGGAAAGGGAAGGTTCAAGGAGCTCTTCCTTGGAAGCGTGACCTCCTTCGTTATCCACAATCTGGACATACCAATGTTTCTCACGAAAGTGTCTAAGGACTGATTATGTTCCTCAGGTCTGAGCAGGTCAGCTTCGGCTGAGTTCCCTCAACGAAGACCATGTTTATTCCCGGGCAGGTTTCGTCCGCTATAACGTAATCTTCAGGATTTATCGGCACGACAACGGTGCCCTCCGGAAGAGGGAAGTCATCGTTGGGATACTTGGACGCTGCTACAGCCATGAAGTCCTTCCATATGGGAAGCGCTGCCCTTGCACCTGACATCCCCCTGCCAAGGGAAACTTTGGCGTCGTAGCCAACCCAGACCCCAGCGGATATGTAAGGGGAGAAGCCTATGAACCAGGCGTCCATGTACTCGTCCGTGGTTCCCGTCTTCCCTGCCACTATCCTTGGCAGGTCCTTCGCCGATCTTCCCGTTCCCTCAAGCACCACAGCCCTCAGCATGTCCACCAGAACCCTCGTCTCCTGAGGCGGGAGAACCTCCTCACACTTGGGTGAGTTCTCCTCAAGCACCTTTCCGTTTCCGTCAACTATCTTTCTTATGAAGAATGGCTCGCACTTGGTTCCGAGGTTAGCGAAAACCTGGTAGGCTGAAGTGAGCTGAAGGGGAGTTACCTCAACCGTCCCTAAAGCGAGGGAGTAATAGGGTTTCAGATTTGTGAGACCGACCTTCTCCCCGACGCTCAGCACTATCTCAAATCCGAGCTTGTCCAGGAGGTTAACGGTTGCGGTATTTATGCTCTTGGCGAGAGCCTGCCTGAGTGTAACTACCGTGTATTCCTCGTCCCCGTAGTTTTTAGGTGTCCACTCCTCTCCGGTCGCCGGGTCGTAGAAGGTTCTCGGTCTTGCGTCTATGGAGGATATCTGGGTTTCACCCTTCAGGAGTGCTGCCATGTATATCACGGGCTTTATGGCTGAACCGGGCTGTCTCTTAGCCTTGATCGCTCTGTTGAAGGGGCTGTAGGAGTAAGAGTACCCTCCAACTATGGCCCTTATGGCACCTGTGTGGACGTCAAGGCTCACAAGGGCTCCCTGAAGGTCTGGAACAAGCTCCGCACTCCACCCTTCCAGTCCCTCGTGAAGCCTGATGAACACGTACTCCCTGCCCTCCAGGTTGAGCCCCCTGAGGTTCACCCTGAACTTATTCTTACCCAGCTCAACGTTCGCGTAGCCGTTCTTTATCTCCGCTATCTTCGCAACGTAGACCTTGTCATCTATAGGGGTTTTCTTCTCCGCCCTGTAGAACTCAGCCATGTCCTCCTCGCTCTCCGGAAGAAAGGGTATCCCGTTCATACGGGCGAGCCTCTTCAATCCCTTCTTCAGGGAGCGAACCGCCAGAGTTTGAAGGTCTCTGTCTATGGTTGTGTATATCTTCAGACCGCCCTGGAGGGCAATATCACCGTATCTGTCCATGAGGTACTCTTTGACCATGTCCAGAACGTAGTCGGAGAGTCTGTACTTGTTGTCCCTCTTGACTATAACGGGTTTATTTACCGCTGTTTCATACTCCTCCTGGGTTATGTATCCATCCTCAAGCATCCTCTTAAGGACGTAGTTTCTCCTCGTCTTTGCAAGTTCCGGATTTACAAAGGGGTTGAACCTTGAAGGTGCCTTGGGAAGCCCTGCGAGGAGGGCGGATTCCTCAAGGGTCAGCTCCTTGACGTGCTTTCCGAAGTAAACCCTTGAAGCCGCCTCAACACCGTAGGCTCCGTTACCCAGGTATATCTGGTTCAGGTAGAGCTCAAGTATCTTCCTCTTGTCAAAGGTTCTCTCTATCTTTATCGCGAGGAGTGCCTCCTTCAGCTTCCTCTTTATGGTTCTCTCCCTCGTAAGGAAGAGGTTCTTCGCAAGCTGTTGGGTTATGGTGCTTCCGCCCTGAACGACCCTTCCAGCCCTGATGTTGGCTATCATCGCCCTGAATATCGCCCCCAGGTCTATTCCGTGGTGCTCAAAGAAGTTCCTGTCCTCCGCAGATATGAAAGCCTGTATAACCCTGTCCGGGATCTCGTCTATCTTAACGTAGTATCTCTTCTGGACACCTATATCACCGTAAGGTCTATCTCTGTAATCAAATACAACCGAAGACTGGGGAGGTGTCCATCCCTCAAGCAATTTTACGTCAGGGAGGGTCATGTACAGGGCGACGAGGAAGATAAAAGTTCCTCCCAGAAGGACACCCAAAAAAATTGACAGATATATCAATATCTTTTTAAGCATGACAAACCTTAACGGTTCACTATAATATTATACTTTCAACATCAGAACAAGGAGGAGGTTATGGAGAAAAAACAGCTTGAGGAATGCAGGAAGAGGCTCTTTGAAGAGAAGTCAAAGATCCTTGAAAGATACCTTGCCAAGGAGGAAACCCAGCAACGCCTGGAGGAAGAGTCCAAGGAGCCTCGCGACTGGGAGGATATAGGACAGATGACTTACACGGAGGAGCTCCTTGACAACCTGTCTCAGATAGAGATCAACACCTTGAAGGAGATAGATTACGCCCTCAAGAAGATAGAGAACGGTTCTTACGGTATCTGTGAGAACTGCGGGGCTGAGATAGCCTTTGAACGGCTCTGTGCCATACCCTGGACGAGGTACTGCGCCCAGTGTGCGGAGGAGGTTGAGAGGGAGTCTGGAACCTTTATGCCCTCCTACGGGTTTGAACCCATGCTGACCGAAGACATAGAGATAGAGAGGGAAGACCTCGGGGAGGCTTAACTCTATACTCATCTGGTGTTAAAATACTCAGTATGAAAGAAGTGGAACTTAAAGTGCAGGGTATGACCTGTCAGCACTGCGTCAGGACTGTCCACAACGCTGTTTCCTCCCTTGAGGGTGTATCAAAGGTTGAGGTTTCCCTTGAGGAGGGAACTGTAAAGGTTCAGATGGAGAAGGATGTACCCCTTGAGGACATAAAGAAGGCTATTGAGGAGTGGGGCTACAGGGTGGTGGACTGAATCATATCACCTTCTCTATCCGAGATTTAAATTAAACTGTGATGCTGGAGTTAAAGGGCAAGATAGAAGAGCTCAGGGATAGGTTTGAGGACATAAGGAAGGTAATTGATCTTGACAGGCTGAGGGAAGAGCTCAGAGGGCTGGATGAGACTATGTCCTCTCAGGGCTTCTGGGATGATCAGGAGAGGGCTAAGAAGGTTATACAGAGGAGAAAGTGGCTTGAGGAGACCATAAACTCCGTTGAAGAGCTTGAGAAGGCTCTGAAGGATGTTGAAGAGCTGTCCGAGATAACCCCTGAGGAAGACACCGATACCTGGGCTATGCTTGAGGAGGAGATGGAGAACCTTGAGAGAAAGCTCAGCTCACTTGAACTCAAGACCTACCTTTCAGGGGAGATGGACTCCAAGAACGCCTACCTTACGATTCAGGCTGGAGCGGGAGGAACGGAAGCCTGTGACTGGGCGGACATGCTCCTGAGGATGTACCGCAGGTGGGCTGAGAGAAAGGGGTACGACGTTGAGGTCGTTGATATAACCCCCGACGACGTTGCTGGTATAAAGAGCGTTACCCTGCTCATAAAGGGACCCTACGCATACGGCTACCTGAAGGGTGAGCAGGGTGTCCACAGGCTCGTCAGGATATCACCCTTTGACTCCAACGCAAGGAGGCACACCTCCTTCGCTGCGGTCTCCGTTATGCCCCAGATAGATGAGGATATAAACGTAGATATAAAGGATGAAGACCTCAAGGTTGAGACCTTCAGGGCATCTGGAGCTGGTGGTCAGTACGTGAACAAGACGGACACAGCGGTCAGGATAACCCACATCCCAACGGGTATAGTGGTCTCGTGTCAGCAGGAGAGGTCTCAGTTTCAGAACAGGAGGAAGGCTCTGGAACTCCTGAAGGCAAAGCTCTATCAGCTTGAACAGCAGAAGCTCATGGAGAAGAAGAAGCAGTACGAGGGGGAGAAGACGGACATAGGCTGGGGACACCAGATAAGGTCTTACGTCTTCCACCCTTACAGGCTTATAAAGGATCTGAGGACGGGTTACGAGACGGGGAACGTTGATGCGGTCATGGACGGGGATATAGACGAGTTCATAGAGAACTACCTCAAGTGGCAGGCTGGTAACCAGAACAACTAAGCCTCTAATCCCACCTGATAGGTTGCATTATAATTAAATAGCTATGGCTATAAGGGTAGGGATAAACGGATTTGGAAGGATAGGAAGGAGCTTCTTCAGGGCTTGCAGAGGAAACAGCGACATTGAGATAGTTGCCATCAACGACCTTACCGACAGCTCACACCTTGCGCACCTCCTCAAGTACGACTCCGTTCACGGTATATACCCCGGGGAGATCAGCGCCAAGGATGATACCCTCTTCGTTGATGGTAAGGATGTTAAGGTCTTTGCCCAGAGGGATCCCTCCCAGATACCCTGGGGAGAACTCGGTGTTGATGTGGTCATAGAGTCCACAGGTGTCTTCAGAGAGAGGGAAAAGGCGAGCCTTCACCTGAAGGGAGGTGCAAAGAAGGTCATAATCTCAGCCCCCGCAAAGGGACCCGACATAACCGTAGTTCTTGGAGTCAACGAGGACAAGTACGACCCCTCCCAGCACTCTATAATATCCAACGCCTCCTGCACAACCAACTGCCTCGCTCCAACGGTTAAGGTTCTTCAGGAAGCCTTCGGTGTTGAGAGGGGATACATGGTCACGGTTCACGCCTACACCAACGACCAGAGGCTCCTTGACCTTCCCCACAGGGACTTCAGAAGGGCGAGGGCTGCTGCGACCAATATAGTCCCTACCACCACCGGCGCCGCGAAGGCTATAGGTGAGGTCATACCGGAGCTGAAGGGCAGACTTGACGGGACCGCGAGGAGAGTTCCGGTTCCGGACGGTTCCCTCGTGGACCTTACCGTGGTTGTGAGCAAGGCTCCCTCCTCCGCTGAAGAGGTGAAGGAGAGGTTTAGAGAGACCGCGGAGCGGTATGTTCAGAGTGGAAAGATATATCTTAAAGAGATCCTCCAGTACTGTGAGGATCCCATAGTCTCAACCGACATAGTTGGAAACCCCCACTCCGCAATTTTTGATGCACCTCTAACCCACGTCATAGATAACATGGTTCACGTTGCGTCCTGGTACGACAACGAGTGGGGCTACTCATGCAGGCTGAGAGACCTCGTCCTCTTTATAGCTGAGAAAGGGCTCTGATGGCTGAGAACTTTCAGGCACCCCGTGGGTTCCACGACATAATCGGAGGAGAACTCAGGAAGTTTCGCAGGGTCACCTCCACCGTCAGAGAACTCCTCAGGAAGTATAATTACGAGGAGATAATAACGCCCGTTGTTGAGTACGCAAAGGTCTTTGAGAGGAGCATAGGGGAGGCGACGGATATAGTCCAGAAAGAGATGTTCGTCTTCTCCGACAGGAAGGGCAGAAGGCTCGCCCTCAGACCGGAGGGAACCGCTGGGGTGGTGAGGGCTTACATCCAGAACAAGCTCTATGCCCTGAGACCTTACCACAAACTCTTCTACGAGGGTCCAATGTTCAGATACGAAAGACCCCAGGCGGGGAGGTACAGGCAGTTCCACCAGATAGGGGTTGAGGTCTTCGGTGTTGCGGAACCCCACGCGGACGCTGAGCTTCTTAAACTCGCCGATGAGATCCTGAAAGCTCTCAACGTCCAGGCTACTATGGAGATAAACTCACTCGGTTGCAGGGTGTGCAGACCAGCTTACAGGGAGGCGCTCGTGGAGTACCTGCACGGTGTTGCCGGGCACCTCTGCGACGTGTGTGTGGACAGGAAGGACAGGAACCCCCTGAGAGTTCTTGACTGCAAGGTTGAAACCTGCCAGGAGGCCGTTAAAGAGGCACCCAAGATGGTGGACTACCTCTGCGATGAGTGCAGGGAGCACTACACAAAGCTCAAGGATTACCTGAAGGAACTCGGTGTTAACTTCAGGGAGAACCACAACCTCGTGAGGGGCTTGGACTACTACACGAGGACGGTCTTTGAGGCTGTTTCAGACGAGCTCGGTGTCGCTGTCATAGCTGGAGGAAGGTACGACTACCTCGTGGAGGAGTTCGGCGGACCACCCACCCCTGCCCTCGGCTTCGCCCTCGGTGTAGAGAGGCTCATGCTCCTCGTGGAGGAACCCCAGAGGAATTACGATCTCTACTTTGTGATACCCTTCGGTGAGGTTCACGCTTACGCTCTCAAGGTAGCGGACATACTAAGAAGTAAGGGAAAGGTGGTGGAGCTCTCCTACAGGAAGGGTGGACTAAAGAAACAGCTTGAACTCGCCAACAAGCTGTCTGCGGACTATGCGGTGATAATAGGTGAGGACGAGCTTAAGGAGGGAGTGGTGTCTCTCAAGGACATGAGAACCGGGGAGCAGAGGAAGGTGAAGGTTGAGGAGATATAGTCTAAGGATAGACCCTCTCGTAGTGTTTGTTCTTCTTCCTGTATATAGCCTCCACCCCGAAGCCTTCCTTCCTCAGGAGCTCGTAGAGCTCCCTCGCCTTATCCTCTCCCCTAACCGCGAGGACAACACCGCACCTCGGGTCTATCTCATCTGGTATGGGAATGAGAACAGCTCCGTACTTTCCCTTCAGAAACTTCTCGGCCCTCGTTCCCTCCGATATGGCGGTAAAGGTTATGAAGTGGTCGGGCTTCTTCCTGAAGGGGTTGAGCATAAGAAGAAAGAGCCGTGCGTGGAGCTTGACCCCGAGGGCGTGGAACCTTATCCAGTATCCCAGAGAGGGCTCCTTCCCCTCTGAGGTCTTCCTCACGTAGGCTATCGTCTTCCCGTTCTCCTTCTCAACCTTTATGAGCTCGTTCTTCGTCTGCCTGCTCCAGTTCCATATGTCCCTCTCAAAGCCCGGGTCTGTCGCAACGACCTTTAAGACTTCCCCCTCATCCATCTTCTTTACCGTCTCGGAGGTCATCACTATGGGGACGGGGCAGGATAACCCCTCTAAGTTCAGCTCTCTATCAAACCTGATCCCTTCCTTAACCGAAGACATTTCGCTAACTAATATTTATAGCCCTTCCGAGGGAGGAGTCATCCTCAAAACCTGCTATGTACAGGCTGACCATCTTTCCCGCACGTTCCAGAGAGCTCACAACTATCTCATCGTTTAGCTGAAAGGGGCTCTCAAGCTCAAATATGATCACCGCGTTCCCCTCCTCAAGCTTCACGGGCACGGATAGGAGACCCCTTTCTTTGTCCTTCATGGGGGCATAACTCTCAACATCCCTCTTGGGGATCAGATGTATCTGTTTTACCTTGAACTTATCCTTAACGCTCTTTAAAAAGTCTTCCACGCTCTGGCTCTTGGTTGAGCGGTCAACGAGGAACCTGAGGGACTCCAGCTCTCTCCTGTCTCTCTCCCACCTCGCGAAGTCCTGAAGGAGCTTCCTGTAAGAAGACCGGAGGTTCTTCACCGAGTCCCTCTCCTTCTTTATAACGTTCAGGAAGTCCGGGATCATGGCGGAGACCACCGACGCGGTGAGGAGTATTAGGGTTGAAAACAGCCAGAGGGGTTCCTTGGCGAGCATGTAGGCTGAGAGTACAACGCCCGACAGGAATAGAAGAGCGGTTGATAACAAAGTCCTGTTGGTATGAAGTACAAGCAGGGGTATCAGGGAGTAAATAGCCCTCGGCTCACCGGTAAGGAAGACCATCGGTGGAACGAAGACCACATCAACTAACTTGTTAATAATTCTGATTTTTTCATACTTCAGGTACGAAAGGAGTCCAAAGGAGAAATAGAGGGCTGTTATGACTACCAAAGTGCTCTTCTGGGGTGTATCCATGGATAGGGATAGGAGCACAAAGTAAAGGGAGACAAGGAATCTAACCCCCAGGAAGACCTCCTTCACCATTTTTCTCATCTGGTAAATTATCATATAATAAATCCATGAGTTTGAAGATACACAATACCCTGACCGGTAAAATTGAAGAATTCGTTCCCATAAATCCCCCGAACGTTCTCATATACACCTGCGGTGTTACCGTTTACGACGACTCCCACGTCGGACACGGGAGGAGTCTGATAGTCTTTGATACCTTCAGGAGGTTCTTGGAACACCTCGGTTACGACGTTAAATTCGTCAGGAACTTCACCGACGTGGACGACAAGATCATAAACAGGGCTAAGGAAGAGTGCACCGACTTCATGACCATAGCCAACAGATACATAGCGAGCTACTACAGGGATATGGAAGCTATAAGGGTTAAGCCCGCAGACGTGGAACCGAGGGTCACAGAGCACATGCAGGAGATAGTGGAGGTAATCAAGAGGCTGATAGAGAAAGGGTACGCCTACGAATCGGAGGGGGACGTTTACTTCTCCGTCAGGTCTTTTAAGGACTACGGGAAGCTCTCCAAGAGAAGCCCAGAGGAGATGGAGGCTGGAGCGAGGGTTGAACCCTCAGAAAAGAAGAGAGACCCTCTGGACTTTGCCCTCTGGAAGTCCGCCAAGGCGGGCGAACCCTCCTGGGACTCCCCGTGGGGAAAGGGAAGGCCCGGCTGGCATACAGAGTGTGTGGCAATGATCTTCAAGCACCTTGGAGAGACGATAGACATCCACGGAGGAGGTCTTGACCTCGTCTTTCCCCACCACGAGAATGAGATGGCACAGGCTGAGGCTATCACAGGAAGACCCTTCGCAAGGTACTGGATGCACAACGGTCTCGTTACTGTCGGCGGTCAGAAGATGTCCAAGTCCCTCGGGAACTACGTTACCCTGAAGGAGATATACACCAGGTACCATCCGGACATACTCAGGCTCCTCGTCCTCTTCACCCACTACAGGAGCCCTCTGGACTTCTCCTGGGAGAAGATGGAGGAGACCCAGAGAGCCTACGACAGACTCAGAACCGCCATAGAGGATTACGAGGTCCTGAAGGAGCTGGAGGTAGTCCCTGGGAAGGGGGGCACCCACCCCCTTTACGACAGGGTTAAGGAGGTTGAGGAGGCTTTTTTAGCCTCTCTCAGTGATGACTTCAATACGCCGGAGGCGTTGTCCCACATATTTTCCCTCGTGAGCGAGCTCGGGAAGATCAAGAACAGAACTTACTCGGAGGGAAAGATAGGGGAGGATGAGCTCTCAGCCTACGAGTTCGCCTCTAGGTCTATCCTCAGCCTAATGAAGAAGATGTTTGGGCTCTTTGAGGATCTGTACCCTGAGTGTGAGGTTAAGAGGGTGGTAGAGAGGGAGCTTGAGGCTGGGGAAGTTCTTGGCACCAGGCTTGTTGACCTGCTGATAGAGGTGAGAACCCTGGCACGGCAGGAGAAGCAGTTCAATATCGCTGACCTAATAAGGGACAGGCTCAAGGAGCTTGGGATAGAGCTTGAGGACACACCCGCAGGCACGAGATGGAAGAGGAGATGAGTGAACCTCTCATTCTTGACGGAAAGGCACTCTCCCAGAAGCTCAGGGAGGAACTGCGAAGGGAGATAGAGAGATACACCTCCGCAGGCTACAGGAAGCCCGGTCTTGCTGTCGTACTTGTAGGAGACGACCCTGCGAGTCAGGTTTACGTGAAGAACAAGGTGAACGCCTGCAGGAAGGTCGGAATAGAGTCCATCTTCTACCAGCTTGACAAGAATACCGTTACCGAAGAGCTCCTTGACGTCATAGCTGAACTGAACTCAAGGGAAGACGTTGACGGGATACTCGTTCAACTCCCTCTGCCCGAACAGATAAACCAGGAGGAGGTCATACTCGCAATACACCCCGAGAAGGACGTGGACGGCTTCCATCCCGAGAACATGGGAAAGCTCGTGGCGATGATGGAGGACGGGTTCATACCCTGCACACCCCTCGGTATAGACCTGCTTCTGAGCCACTACGGTGTTGGGCTGAAGGGTAAGGACGTTGTTATAGTAGGTGCGGGCTTCATAGTGGGAAGACCTCTGAGCCTCCTTATGCTGTGGAGGGATGCTACGGTAACCGTATGCCACATACACACGAGGGATCTCAAAAAGCACACCCTCTCGGCGGACATACTTATCTCAGCAACGGGAGTCCCTCACCTGATAAAGGAGGACATGGTAAGGGAGGGTGCTGTGGTTGTGGACGTTGGAATATCAAAGGTTGAAGGCAGGATAGTTGGAGATGTGGACTTTGAGAAGGTGAAGAGAAAGGCAAGCGCTATAACACCCGTCCCCGGCGGTGTAGGTCCGATGACTGTTACGGGACTCCTCATGAACACGGTGAAGTCTTACAGGAGAAGGCTGAGGGTTCACTCAACCTCAACTATGAAACCGTAGATCTGGAGTTTCTTTAGTCTCTCCAGCTCCCTCTGGGCGACCTCCCTGCTTGAGAACCTTCCGTATATGACCTTGTATATCCCGGAGGACTCAATGATCTCAAGCTTCCTCAACCCCTTTGACTTTAAATTTTCCACCAGAGTCTCCGCGCGCTGACGGGTTGAGAAGGCTGCTATCTGGATCCCGAACCTTCCCTCCTGCTTCCTCTTTATGCGTGCGAACCTCTTTCTGAGAGTCATTCTCTGCTCTTCAACCAGTATCTTGCTGAGGAGTTCGTAAGCCTGCGTTCTCTGGAGGTTGTTTGCCTGCCTGTTTTCAAGAACGAACTTCACCGTCTCCTTAGCCTTGTCGTACTCACCGGTTTCGTAATAGACCTTCGCGAGACTCAGGTATATGTCCGGTGTTTTGAAGTTGTTTGCTATCAAGGACTTGTAAAGCTTCTCAGCCTCCTCGTACCTCTTCTCGTCCATGTATGCACTTCCGAGCTCAAGCTGTGCTTCCAGAAATAGAGGGTTGTACGCGGTAGCCTTCTTCAGGTACTCAAGGTACTTCTTCTTATCACCCAGCTCTTTGTAAACCTTAGCCAGGTTGTAGAAGGCTATGTGCTTCTTATCAAAGGTCTCGTCCGAGAGAGCTTCCTTCAGGAACTTTATAGCCCTTCTGTAGTCCTTCATCCTCAGGTAGAGTATCCCGAGGTTCATCTTGGACTCCGGGTTGTTGGGACTCGCTTTCAGGGCTCTCTTGAAGGCTTCCTCCGCCTTCTTGTACTCCTCAACCTCCATGTAGGTTATTCCGAGGGCGTTCCATATCATGGGCTCGTTTGGGGCTACCTTGGCTGCCCTGTAGAGTCTGGCTATCGCCTCCGAGTAGTTCTTTGCATAGTAGGCGGACATACCGAGATCGTACAGGTACCTCCACTCTTCCTCCTTAGCCTTTTCCTGCTTTGCGGAGCAGGAGAGGAGGAGCCCCACCCAGACGAGGAGGAGGAGTTTTTTCATCTCAGGACTACGAAGGCGCTCTGGAAGGAAGACCTGACCTTCCTTAGAGCTGATATGAGGCTCTTTGCCTTCACCCTCACTCTGACCTTGTGGAGGCCGTCCTCCTCAATTATGAAGGCTTCGTAGCCCTTGCTCTTTGCAAGCTTGAGCCTTTTCTCTGCGTTCGCCTTAACCTTGAAGGCGCCTATCTGGACAACGTAGTCTTTCAGCTTTGCAGGAGCGGTCTTCTTCACGGTCTTGGGAGGCGTAGCCTTTGCGATCTCCTCAGTCTTCTTTGCGACCTCCTTCTTGGGTTGAGGTTTTGGTTGCTCTTTTACAACTTTGGTAGGCTTTTGGGGCTGGGGTTTGGGCTGGGCGACAGGTTTCTTAGGTTGAGGTTTCGGAGCAGGTTTCTGTGCGACAGGCTTTGGCTGTGGCTTTGGTTGGGGTTTGGGAGCGGGTTTTGCGACCTTCTGGATAGGTCTCTGTATGGGTCTTGGTTGTATGGGTTTTATAGGTTTTGCCTGACGTTTTATCTGAACAGGCGGTTTTGACCTCACGACGGGTGGAGGTGCTACCCTCTTCTCCTGGGACTCCATCCATGTGTTCACGCCGAAGTAAAAGAACACGAGGGCTACGAGGATACCCAGAAGGAGAACCAGCCTGTGCTTTTGAAGACCCTGAAGCTTTTTCATCTTACTCCCCCTTACATTTTTTCAGGAGCCGAAACTCCTATCAATTTTAAACCAATACGGAGGGCACTTCTCACACCTTTTAGTAGTGATATGCGCCCGAGCATGAGCTTCTCCTCACTTCCTATGATCCTGTGATGGTTGTAGTAGTTGTGGAATGTTCCAGCGAGATCAATGAGCGCGTAGGTTATGAGGTGTGGGTCTCTCCGTGTCGCAACGTCCATAAGCTCGTCCTTCATCATGATACTCTTCCTTATTAATTTAAGTTCGGTTTCTTCTTTCAATTCTTTCAGAAATTCTGAAAAATCCTCACTCTCTGGGTCCCTGCCGAACCTCTCCCTGAACTCCCTGAATACCCCGGATATCCTCGCATGGGCGTACTGGACGTAAAAGACGGGGTTCTCCGAGCTCTTCTCCTTCACCCTGTCCACATCAAAGTCAAGGGGTGTATCGCTCCTCTTCGTTAAGAAAACGAACCTCACCGCGTCTGAACCCACATCGTTCATAAGCTCCCTCAGGGGCACAAAGTTCCCAGCCCTCTTGGACATCTTTACCTCTTTTCCACCCTTGAAGAGCTTGACCATCTGTATCAGGTAAACCTCAAGCCAGTCTTCGGGGATGTCCAGCATCTTTAGGGAAGCCTTGACCCTCGGTATGTAGCCGTGGTGGTCTGCACCCCAGAGGTCTATCACCTTCTCAAATCCCCTCCTGAACTTGTCCCAGTGGTAGGCTATGTCTGATGCGAAGTATGTGTAAGAACCGTCGGATTTTTTCAGCACCCTGTCCTTGTCGTCCCCGAACTCCGATGTCCTGAGCCAGAGAGCCCCCTCGCTCTTGTAAACGAGTCCCTTCCTTGAAAGCTCCTCTATCAGCTTTTCCACGAGCCCCCTCTCGTAAAGGTTCCTCTCGCTGAACCATACATCAAACTCTATTCCCATGTCTGACAGGTCTCTCCTTATCTCGTCCATCATCGCGTCCAAGCCAAAGAGGGAACAGAGCTCAACGTCTGGCTCTTCTCCTCCGGAAAACCTCTCGGTGTAGGAGAGCTCAAAGGGGTACCCGTGGGAGAGTATCCTCTCCTTGGCTGAAGTCACCTCTCCCTTCAAAAGGAGGTCACCCACCGACTCCCTCAGCAGTTTGGCAAGCTCAACGACGTACTCTCCCCTGTAACCCTCTCTCTGGAAGAGCTCCTTTATCTCGGGTCTTTCGTTCTCTTTCCCGAAGAGCTCAAGGTACCTGAAGAGTATGGAGACGCCGAGGAGATAGACCTGCCTCCCAGCATCGTTTATGTAGTACTCACGGGTGACATCGTAGCCGTAAAACTTGAGGAGTCTTGCGAGGGTATCACCCACAACCGCACCCCTCCCGTGTCCGAGGTGAAGGGGTCCGGTGGGGTTTGCACTTACGAACTCAAGCTGAACTTTCTGTCCTTTACCCAGGTCTTCCCTGTAGTACTCCTCTCCCTGCTCAAGGAGCTTTGAAAACTCTTTAAGGAAAAAGTCCCTTGAGAACCTGAGATTCACAAAACCTCTGACAGCCTCTACCTCTTCAAGGTCAGGGTCTCTGGACAGATATTCAGCCAGCTCCTTCGCTATCTCGTTGGGGTTCTTCTTCAGGGTCTTGGAGAGCAAGAAGGAGACGTTTGTCGCCAGGTCTCCGTGTTTCTCATCCCTTGGCTTCTCAACCTTGAAGTCGGGAGGTTTTATTGAAAAGAGTCTCTCTACAGCTTCCGATACCTTTTTCTTTACCTGTTCCTTCATAAGGTCTATGTATTATAACTACTTTCTGAGGCTCTCCTGAAGGGTGTCCCTAAATACGCTCTTCCTCTCCTCGCTGTATATCTCCGTTATCCTGACCCCGAACTTTTCTCCAACCACGACGAGCTCTCCCTTGGCTATGAGCTTTCCGTTCACCTTTATATCAACTGGTTCTGTAGTTTCTCTATCCAGCTCCAGAACCGAGCCGGGACCGAGGTTTATGAGCTCCCTTATCTGTATGACAGTTTCCCCCACCACTACCTCAACGTTGAGGGGTATGTCCATGAGCCTGTCAAGGAGCTTGGTTATGTCCTTCTCTGTTACCTTCTTCTCTGCTGTCTGCTCCTGGGGAGGTGCCTCTGCGGGTTGGGCTTCTTCTTGAGTTTCCTCCTGAGTCTCCTGAGCTTCACCTTCCTGAGGCTGTTGCTGGGCTAAGGCTTCCTCCCACTGCTTGGCGAGTTCCTCCTGAGAGAGTTCCTGTTCCTCTTCCTTCTTTTCCTCGTCCGCCATACCTGACCCCTCACCTTAATTTAACCCATCTTCTCTATTTCCCGCAGGAGTTCTTCCGCCATCTCCTCTTCACCTACCTTCTTTATCGGCTTTCCGTTCTTGAACACCCAGGCGAAACCCCTTCCGCAGGCGAGCCCTATGTCCGCCTCCCTCGCCTCACCTATCGCGTTCACCACACAGCCCATTATGGCGACCTTCAGGGGCTTATCTATGGAGTTTAGTTTCCTCTCAACCTCCCTTACCACCCTGGGGAGGTCAACCTCTATCCTTCCGCAGGTCGGACAGGCGACTATCTCAACACCCTTTCTTCTAAGTCCGAGAGACTTCAGTATCTCGTAGGCTGTCTCAACCTCAACCACCGGGTCGTCGGTTAGAGATACCCTGACCGTGTCCCCGATCCCCATGTGGAGGAGTATCCCTATTCCAACCGAGGACTTTATTATCCCCTTCGTTCCCATACCAGCCTCGGTTATTCCTATGTGAAGAGGCACATCCGTTCTCTCAGCAAAGAGCATATTAGCCTTTACGTTCTCAAGGACGTCTGAACCCTTTATGGATACCTTGTAGTTGGTGAAGCCCCACCTCTCAAACTTCTCAGACCACCTGAGGGCACTCTCTGCAAGGGCCTCCGCGGACGGGTAACCGTACTTCTCAAGGAGATCTTTTTCAAGAGAGCCCGAATTCACACCAATGCGTATGGCTACCCCTTTTAACTTTGCCTCCTCAACTATATCCCTTACTATCTCCTCCTTACCTATGTTCCCGGGGTTTATCCTTATTCCGTGAACCCCCTTTTCCATGGAGAGGAAGGCGTAAGAGGGGGCGAAGTGTATGTCCGCTATTATGGGCACGGGGCTCTTGCTAACTATCTCCTCTAAGGCTTCCACGTCCTCCTGATGGGGAACTGCGACCCTCACTATCTCACATCCAGCTCTGTATAGTCTCTCTATCTGCTCAAGGGTCTCCTCAACCTCGTGGGTCTTTGTGGAGGCCATGGACTGGACGACGACAGGAGCATCTCCGCCTATCTTAACGTTGCCTACACTTATCTGGCGGGTTTTTCTCCTCTCAACCATAGAGGATAAGATAAGGTCTAAGTTCCTATTTGGAAAGCTCCTCCAGATCCTTTATGAGCCTGTCTATCTCTATTGCAGGCATGGTGAGTGTCCTTATGGTTCCCCTTGAGTTCAGTTCTATCGCCATCTTTACCACAGTGTCGTTGTCCGGTGCCTCAAGTATGTTCACGAAGTCGTAGGGACCCATGACCGCATACTGGGCTATTATCTTCACACCAAACTTGTCCGTGACTTCTCTATCAACTTCTCTAATTCTGGCTGGCTTGTTCTTTAAGGTTTTTGCTCCTTCATCTGTGAGGGTTGTGAGCATTACAAATGTAGGCATGACCTCCACCTCCTTTAAGCTCTATTATACCCTTCAATACGACCTGTCCGGGTGCCTCCTTCAATAATATACCTACCAGAGAGGGACGATTAATAATTAGCTCCGCTTCTCACGGTGTCTCTATAGGCAACCAAAAAGACAACCGCTGAAACGAAAGCTATCAATCCCGTCGCTCCCACACCCCACTGGAGGCTGACCATATCCGCTACAATGCCTGAAAAGAGCGCACCGAAGGCGTATCCCCAGTCCCTCCATAGACGATAAACTCCGAGGATAGAGCCTCTCATGAGAGGTGGGGAGTTGTCGGAGACCGCTGCTATCAGTGTGGGATAGACCATACCTTTGCCGAGTCCGAAAACAAAGGCAAAGAGCATCCAAAGGAAGAAAGAGCCAGAGAGTGCAATTCCGATTATCCCGACCCCTTGAATTAGAAACCCCTTCACTATTACGGGTTTCCTGCCGAGTTTGTCGCTCATCAATCCTGTGGCGAGCTGGGAGAATGCCCATACCATAGGATAGAAGGTGGCGACCCAGCCTATCTGGGAAAGGCTCAGGCCCTTGAAGTGCAAAAAAAGAGGCAGGAGTCCCCAAGCCATGCCGTCGGTGAAATTTGCCACAAACCCGCCCTGGGAACAAGCAAGTAGATTCCTGTCTCTAAAGCTGGCGAGGGTGAAAACCCTAAAGAAAGAAGCTTCTTTCTGATGGTTTTGGATTTGGAAAGCTTCCCTCTTAACATGATGGTGAGACTCTGGTAGGGTTATGGATAGAAGCATTCCCGCCACAGCTATAAATATCCCCACCAACATAGGGTATGGATGAACTCCATAAACCGCTCCTATGTAGCTGGTTATAAAGGTAAGAAACCCCACACCTAAGTATCCTGCAAACTCATTCACTCCAGAGGCGAGTCCTCTCTGGTCTTGCCTTACTATGTCAAGGGTGTAGGTAACTGCTGTTGACCATGCTAAAGCCTGATTTATTCCCAATATAAAGTTGGCAAATACGACCCATTTCCAAGACGATGCGTAAATAAGTATGATGGGAACAGGCAACCCGAAGAGCCAGCCAAGGACTTCTATTTTCTTCCTGCCGAAGCGGTCGTTAAGAATTCCTGCGATGAAGTTAAAGACTCCCTTGGTGAGCCCAAAGCTGAGTATGAAAGAGATTGTAGCGGTGGTGCTGGTTACCCCATACTTCTCCTGAGCGAGGATAGGGATTATAGTTCTCTCTATCCCCACCATACCGCCTATAAAGGCAGTTATAAGTGTTATGACCATGAAGGGATAGAAGTTTTCCCTTACGCCGAGTTGTATGTTCATTGTAGTCCTCTGTTCTGTCTTAAAATCTTTTCAATCTCCTTGGGTTTGGGTGGTATGTTCTCGGTCAGCTTATTGACGAACTTCTCCTCGTCACTTATCTGGAGCATGAGGTTAAACTTTTTCTCAAAACCAATGGTGGAGGAAGGTTTACCGCTCATAGCCTTACCACACACAGACCCTGCTATGTGGGCAGGGAATATCTCCACATAGTCCGGTAGGGTCAAAAGTTTGTCGTGTATGCTCCTGAATATCTGTCTCGCTCCCTCCTTCGGGTCTTCGTAGCCCAAGTCCGGTCTTCCCACATCGCCTATGAAAAGAGTATCGCCCGTGAGAACAAACCATATCTCATCACCCCTCCTCCTGTCCGTGACCACGATAGATATACTGTCTGGAGTGTGTCCGGGTGTGTGGAGAACCCTTAGAATAGTGTTGCCTGCCTCAAGAATCTCTCCATCCTCCAACTCCCTGAAGGAAAAGTTGAGTATAGCATTCCTGTGATATGAAGGTTCAATCCCCAACTTCTCTGCAAGAAGCTTTGCCCCTGAGATGTGATCTGCATGAGTATGAGTGTCTATGACGTAAACTATATCAACTTTCTGCCTTTCAGCCTCCTTTATGTATAGCTCTACTTCTCTGTTAGGATCAACCACAACAGCTTTTCCTTTAGAACCGCACCCGAACATATAAGATACACAGCCGTTCTCATGGATAAACTGCCTAAAGAACATTACACACCTCCTACAAACTTTTTGTATTCTTGCTCAAGCCTGTTTCTCACCTTTTCTTCATCTTCTTTGAAGTCCACTCCAGATTCTTTTAAAGCTTTGAAAAGCTCATCTCCAGTTAAAAGAACTCCATCTTCTGGAACGACTTCTCTCCCGTTTATTAGAACCGCGGGACCTTTAACGTTTCCAGAGTACAGGTTCTCTGGAATCAACGTGTAATAGAGATTTTTGCTCGTTTTTACAAGATAGAAGAATGTTCTATCGTAGAACTCACATCTCCCTCCAGGAGGCGTCTTAGAAACAACTTCTATATGAACTACCTTTCCCATCAAAACCCTCCAATTGTTCATAAATTTATGAACTATAAATAGTTATATATCTGGTTTCGGTGGTTGTCAAGTATAGGTGAATGTGCTCTACTGCTCTATGTTAGTCACAAGTTTTGAGAGTTCTTCTGGGGACATAGCTCTGCTACATACTAAGAATCTCTCAAAGAGAACCTGCTTTATGGACTCTATAGCTTTTAGAAGTCTCTTGTCCGAAACGTAGTAATAAACCTTCCTCCCTTCCTTTCTTGAGCATACCAGCCCTATTGCCTTCATATAACTGAGATGCTGTGATATATTGGATTTGCTTAGTCCCAAACACTCAACTACCTCACTCACTGTTTTTTCCCTTTCCCCCAAACAACCGATGATCATGAGCCTCGTCGGGTTAGACAGAGCCTTGTAAACTTCTGCCTGAAGCTCGTAAACCCTTTTATCATCCATATACTAATTATAAATCTACAGCGTAGAAGCTCATTTCCTCTTCTCCACCAGCATACCCACCAAGGGAGGAAGCCAGCAGAGGTTGGCAGCTACAGTCTCCAGAGCGGTAAAGAGGTTCGTTGTTGGGGAGAAGCCCAGCAGTCTTGCGATGAGCAGACCTATTGGAACTATGAGAACTACCAGAAGGCTCGTGAGCATCACCGGACTCCTTACGTACTTTTTTAGAGCTCTGAAAAGGCTCCTCTCCTTCCTGTAGAGGTAGATGAAGCCCGAGACGTTAGCTCCCAGCTGGTCGCTCATGGCGTAGAAGTAGGGGATGTAAAAGCCCTCCCACCCGTATACGTTCACACCGAGCAATCTGCTAAAGAGGTCTATCCACCAGGGAACGGTCATCCCGATGAGCTTTCCCCATCCATAAGCCTGGGCAAGGGAAGAGGAGGCGCCCGAGAGACGCTTCTTTAAAGCAAAAACTCCTTCAAGGATGCTCTCCCCTTCACCCGCAAGGGTCCTCACAGCCCACTCTCCTACGGGATTCTGCTGAAAACCGAACCTGTCCAGGAACCACCCGAGTCCGAGACCCCCCGCAAAGCCTGAAAAGGTGAACTTTATAAGCTCTCCAAACTCTTCCTCGTGTTCTTCTCGTTTGTCTTTCTCCGGATGCTCACCCACTCCTGAACCTCCTGTACACGCTCTCGTAGACCGCAGGCAGTATCACGAGAGTGAGAAGCGTTGATGTAAATATCCCTCCCACAACAACCGTGGCGAGGGGCTTCTGAACCTCCGAGCCTATGTCCGTTGTAAGAAGCATGGGGACGAGTCCGAGAGATGCAGCGGTTGCGGTAATAAGTATCGGTCTTATCCTGAGCATCGCTGCCTCCCTGACAGCTTCCTTTATACCCATTCTGTTCTCCAAGAGCTGGCGTATGTAGGATACGAGGACTACCCCGTTCAGGGTCGCTATGCCGAAGACCGCTATGAAGCCTATGGAGGATGGAACCGAGAGGTTAAAACCTGAGAGGTAGAGGGCTACTATTCCCCCTATCGTCGCGAAAGGGACGTTGAGCATTATTATGAGGGCGTCTCTGACGGAGCTGTAGTTGAGGTAAAGGAGGAGGAATATGAGGAGTATTGATATGGGAACGACTATGGAGAGCCTCTTCATTGCCCTCTGCTGGTTCTCAAACTGCCCTCCGTAGGTTATGAAGTATCCCTTGGGGAGCTTGACCTCCTTCTCTATCCTGCTTCTTAGCTCCTCCACAAAGCTCCCCATGTCCCTTCCCTCCACGTTGCACATAACGAGGGCGTATCTCATGTTGTTCTCCCTTCTTATTACGAAGAGTCCCGGCTCCACCTTTATATCCGCCACATCACCGAAGTTGAGTATCTTCCCGTCCCTTTCAAATAGGGGGATGCTCTTTAGCCTGCTTACGTCCCCCCTGAACTCCTTGGGCAGTGTCATCACTATCGGGAAGAGGAAGGTATCCCGCTGGAGGACTCCCATCTTGGCTCCGCCGAGGGCGTATTTGATTACGTTCAGGACTTCGTTAACAGTTATCCCGTACCTCTCCAATGTCTCCCACCTGGGGTAGACCCTCAGCTGAAGCCTTCCCGCCTGTATCTCCTTCTGGACGTCCACCGCTCCTGGAACGCTCTCCGTAATCTCCTTAACCCTGTCCGCCAGCTTATTCAGGAGCTCTGGGTCTTGACCAAATATCTTTATGGCTATGTCAGCCCTCACACCCGAGAGGAGCTCGTCTATCCTCATCTTTATGGGCTGGGTGAACCCCAAGGAGGCGGGGACCCAGGAGAGCCTATCCCTGAGTATCCGGTTGAACTCCTCTCTCGTCTTGAAACTCTTCCACTCGCTCTGGGGCTTTAGGATTATCCAGGTCTCTATGTAATTCACGTCCGCAGCTTCGCCCCTCTCCGCCCTTCCGATCGTGGAG
>WGFS01000001.1 GCA_015492115.1 Aquificaceae bacterium | reverse complement strand
GGAGGTAAATTTGACCCCTTGAAATGCCCTGAAGAAGCTAAGGGATTGCGACTCAGAAGTGATAAATTCATATAATTCTCTTTCGCTTACTTGAAATGCCCTGAAGAAGCTAAGGGATTGCGACTCTTCCGGGTTGACATACCTGACTATCTGACCGAAGGCTTGAAATGCCCTGAGAATGAGGGATTAAGGCACTATATCTCTCCCGTGAACCTTCCCATTTTCCGGAACTCTTTTCAAAAGACGTATTAATTACTTTTGTATATTCAGGTTATATCAGTTATCTCTATCCCAACCGCACCTCTATCAAGCATAAGCTCAATAGCTCTCTCGCTGTCTCCGGGTTTGACATCAACGCCCTTTATCCCGTCAAGGAGGAGTATGACGGAGTAGCCGAGGTTCAGAGCTCCCAGAACGGTGTTCTTGACGCAGTAGTCCGTAGCAACACCACCCACAAAAACCCTCGTTACTCCTCTCTCTCTGAGCAGGCTGTCAAGGACTGTCCCCTGAAAGCCGGAGTAAGCGTCAAAGTCGGGAGAGGTGCCCTTTGATATGATGAACTTGTTGTCTAAAGGCATCCTCATGTCTTTGTGGAACATAGCTCCCTCTGTGTTCTGGACGCAGTGGGGAGGCCATATACCCCCGTGTCCCTTAAAGGAGATGTGGTTCTCCGGGTGCCAGTCTCTTGTAAAGAACACGGGCAGAGCCCGTCCTTCAAAGAGCTCTATGTACTCATTCAGTCTCGGGACTATGCTGTCCCCCTCTGGAACGGGAAGTGCTCCACCGGGCATGAAGTCGTTCTGCATGTCCACCACTATGAGAGCGTCCTTTTCGGTGACCCTGACCCTCATCTGTGCACCTCCTCTTCTTCAAAATATAACAGGAATTTCTCTTTTTATGGTTATCTCCCTCAGGTTCACCTCGCACGCGAAGGCTTTGACCGTAAAACCCTCCCCTGCAAACCTCTCCAGGGCGGATGAGAAATCGGGGTCTGTCTCCCTGTTGGGTGTGAACTTCTCCGCATCCTCCCTCTGTACCACAAAGATCACCGCAGGTTCGTAGGTTTCCGCATTCTCAATGAGTTCTTCAATGTGTCTTCTTCCTCTCTGGGTGGGGGCATCCGGGAACATGGCTGTCTTATCAACCACGAGGTTCACCGACTTGGTCTCTATAAGAACCTTGCGGTTTACAAGGAGGTCAAACCTTGAATTCCCAACCCCGTACTCGTACCTGTACTCCTTGACCTCCCACGGGTAAGAGCTCTTGAGGAGATGTTCAAGAAGGAGCTTTGGTGGAAGGTGGGAGTCCACGCATACGAGACCGCTCTCCAGCTCCACGAGTATTAGCTCGTGTCTGTACTTGCCCGTGCTTTTCTCTCTCAGGTAAACCTTCCTGCCCGGTACCAAGAGTTCCCCAAGGCGACCCGTGTTCCTTATGAGAACCTTCTCGGGTTTTCCGTAGAGCTCAACGAGACAGACGAACCTGTTTTCTCTCTTCAGGAACCTGGCGGGGATAAGCTCTCCGAGCTCCATCAAAACTTCTTAACTTCAATTCCGTACTTCTTTATCCTGTAATCAAGCTGTCTGAGGGTGTAGCCTAAGAGCTTTGCAGCTCTTGACTTCACGTAGCCCGTCTTCTCAAGAGCCTCAACTATCTTCTCCCTCTCGGTAGCCTGTATCCTGTCGGGAAGGTTCGCAAGCTCCTCAAAGGCTGAGCGTCTCCTGTAGGCGAGTATGTGGGGCGGAAGCTCCGTGCTCTTGACTGTGCCGTCGTTCATCACCACGAGCCTCTCAATGGTGTTCTCCAGCTCCCTTATGTTCCCGGGCCAGTTGTACTCTATGAGAGCCTCCATGGCATCGGGAGATATCTTCACCGACTTACCGTACCTGGTGTTGTAGCTCTGGAGGAAGTGTTCCACGAGGAGGGGTATATCCTCCCTGCGCTCCCTGAGAGAGGGGACGTGTATCGGAACCACGTTGAGCCTGTAGTAGAGATCTTCCCTGAACTTGCCCTCCTGAACGAGGGTATGAAGGTCTCTGTTGGTAGCCGCGATAACCCGGACGTCAACCTTAACTGTTTTTTCACTGCCGAGTCGTTCTATCTCCCTGTCCTGTAAAACCCTAAGTATCTTTGCCTGTAGGGAGGGGGGCATGTCTCCGATCTCGTCAAGGAATATGGTTCCTCCGTTGGCGAGCTCAAACTTTCCCTTCTTGGAGCTGTGGGCTCCGGTAAAGGCTCCCTTCTCGTATCCGAATAGTTCAGCCTCAAGGAGAGTCTCGGGTATTGCCGCGCAGTTTATGGTTATGAAGGGTCTGTCCTTCCTGTGGCTGAGGAAGTGTATCGCCTTGGCTATGAGGCTCTTTCCTGTGCCACTCTCCCCGGTTATGAGGACGGTGCTGTCAGTTGTAGCCACCTTCTTGACCACCTCAACGAGGTTGAGGATCGCATCGCTCTGACCAACTATCCCATGTATGTTGTAGGTCTTCTT